>CALMUC010000262.1 GCA_937872845.1 uncultured Lachnospiraceae bacterium
GCGCCGTTATTTTAAGTTGCCGACAGTATAACATGTACAAATATATGAAGCAAGTGTATGTGAAAATGTGATTTTTGTGAAAAATATTTGTTGAATCAGTGAAAAAAACATATATAAATAATATGTAAAATGATATAATAAAATGAGTTTCAACTCAGAAAATATATACCTTGTCAGATAAGCCCGCAAGAGGACTTTCTGATAAAAGTATAAAATAATGCAATGAAAAAATATGATACAAAATAAAAAACTATAATATAGGTGACTAATATGAAAAAAAATTATTGGAAAAAAGCAGTAGCAGTAATCGGAATTGTTTCAATTCTGGCATCAAATACATCAGAATATATGGTTGTGAATGCATCTGGAAATATTACTTCTGCAGTATCAGCTCAGACATCTGAATCACTTTACAATTTTAATCCTTCAGATGCAGTTTTGAAGCTTGCTGGAGATATAAACAGTAATAATGAAATCAGCTTAACTGGTGTATGTATGTCTGATGGGAAAATTCTGTCCGGATATCAAAAATTCATGGTTGATTTTAAAACGAATTCAGATGAGATAGATATGTCAGAAACCGCACCGGATATTTCCGGATATACTTTTGAAAATGCCTCAATAGATGGCAGCCCGGTGAAAAAAATAAGAAAATTCCCGGACGAAAACACAGGAGAAATATTAATCCAGTATTCATCCTCATCTGATTCTTCATCGGAGTGGACAGATATTTCAAAAGATACTGAAATTAATTTTAACTATAAAATCACAGAAACAGTAAATGCAGATGTGACTTCTTCTTCTGAGCAGAGCACAGATGAAACAGCAGTGAGTGTTCATGATAAGAATACAGATTCAACAGTTGAATCACCTTCAGATTCAGATGCTGAATCTGATAATAAAACAAGTTTTAATTATGAAGATGACAATATAATTGTAACTGCTGAACTTGAAAAAGCAGGGGCAGTTCCGTCAGATGCAAACCTTGTTGTCACGCCTGTAACACCTGAAACAAAAGGCTATAATTATACAGCATATATGCAGGCACTTAATGATAAGGCTGATGATATATCAGGTATAAGTAAAGGTACTGAGTTTACGGCAGATAATACTCTTCTTTATGACATTGCATTTATGTCGGATAAAAAAGATGAAAATGGAAATGTTATAGCTGGAGAAAAGCAGGAATACGAGCCGGATGAAGGAACTGTCAAAGTAACAATGACATTTAAAAAACATCAGCTCAGCAGTGGAATAGATGTAAAGTCGTCAGATGATCTTGTTATTACACATTTGCCTGTTGCAAATGAATCTGCCAATGAAACATCAGAAGTAAAAAGTGCAACGGATGAAACAGCGATTACAGCAAAGGATATTGATGTAAATTTAGTTTCAGGTGATATGGTGCAGTTGAACAAGAATGGTGAAGATAAAGCCGGATTCAGTCTGGATAAATTTTCACTTGTAAGTTTCAGCCGTGTTCCAACGCTTTTGGGAACACCATCACCAGCTTCAAATGGGTATGTCGTAACAAATACTGCTTATAATTACGCTGGTAACGATAAAACTACATATAAATTAAGTGCAGACGCTTCTGTTACAATAGGGAATGATGCGGCAATTTCAGTTGCTGCCGGAGGTACAGTAGATGTACCTGCAAATGGTACAATGAAAATAAATCCGGTAAGTACATCTCAGGATATGGTGGTAACTATGCAGCCGGTATCAGGACAATCAGCCATAGGGGAGTCATCGGTAACATTTGGAACAAATGTAACTTCTTTTGAATTTAAGTCTCAGGAAGCAATCGAAAATTTAAATCTTATCAAGAAGTGGAATGACGGGGCAAGTGATACAAAACCTGATATTTCTTCTCTTCTTAAACTGCAGTATTGTGTACAGGACAGTAATGCATGGACTGATGTAAATAAAGATACCATTTCAGTTATGGGATATTCATCAGTTCCTGTAATAGCGAAGAATGAAACATCGAGTAATAATACAACTTGGGTGTATTCTTTCTCAAAGGAATTAAATGAATATGCAGTATCTGGGGATGATGCGGGGAAAACAGTAACATATCGTCTGGCAGAAACAAGCGCACCAGCTGGATATAAATCATCTTATGAGACGGATTCAAATAATTCTGACACAATTCTTACAAATACAAAACTGAACCCATATAATGCAACAAAAAAATGGGCAGATGGAAATAATGCATATGGTACTCGTCCTGCCATAAATGAATGGATTAATATATTGAATGAAAGAGGCGGAGCTAAACGTACCAGTTTGTTTTCTGAAGATACAAAAATTCTGCTTACTGCAACAGATAAGGAAGCAGAAGGATATATTGAAATAAAAGATAACAATGGAATCTGGTCAATATCAATGCCGAATTCTCTTGGATATGATTCTGAAAATGCACCATATATATATTCTATTGATGAGGGAACAAACATTCAGCCTGCAAATAAAGACAATGTTACAGATGCAACAGTGTATGAACCTGTATATGTAAATCAGGGGAATTATGCCTCTAAAATGGATGCATTATATACAGGCGGTACAGTAACGAATACGCTTGCAGATACTACGGAATATAAAGCAGATAAGGTCTGGAAGGATGATAATGAAAGCTCTACAATAAAAGCCAGACCGAAAGCTAAGTTTGATCTTTACAGATTTCCTGATAAGAAGGGAGAAAGCTACGAGAAAGCATCTCCTGTAGCAGGTCTCACACTTGAAATGGTACCTGCAGTTACGGGTTCGACATCATCATATAAAGTACAGGCGGCAGAAGGAAGTGTATCTTTGCCTGAATACAATGAAGATGGATATAAATATATATATTTTGCAAAGGAAACTCTAAGTGGCGGAGAAAACAGCTATGAACAGATATTTGTAAAAAATGGAAGCATAAGTGGAAATGATAAGTTCTTATTTAACGGAGGAGAACTTGATAATACAATCACTGGAACTGTTTCAATGGAAGCTGTTAAAAAATGGGACGCCGCAGCAAGACAGGATATAGATGCAAAAGTAACTATGTCCGTATTTCAGACAGATCCTGATACAAAAGAAGAAAAGCACTTTGCTGATAAGACACTGACGGGGTTTGGAACAGAAAATGTATCAAAGACAGCGAATTTTACTGATCTGCCTATGTACAATTCTGAGGGACATAAGTATAAATACGAAATAAAGGAAACAAGTCTTCAGACAGAAAACGGCAGTGAGTTCAAGGACTGTACATTTAAAACCATCAATGGACAGAATTATTTTATTACGGCAGATGGTTATCGTTATAGACAGACAACCACTACAGATAATCAAAGAATAGAAATTGTAAATACTCTTGTCGGAAATGCAGAAGTGGTTATTGATAAAACATTTACAAATGGTCTTTTGGCAAGCCCTACTACTCTTACATATACAATATATTGCAATGGTAATGAGATAGGAACTAAGACTGCAAAATATGAAGGAAATGTAGACGGAAAATCATTTAAGCCGGATCAGATTGTTATTAAGAGTTATGAAGATTTAACAACAAGGGCAGATGCGTATGCTTCAGCAACAGGACTTCTGCCACGCTATGATGATAAAGGAGCGATTTATAAATATACAGTTCAGGAAACCAAAATTGACTCTGCCGCAACATATGGAACTACATGCAATAATAAAACAGTAGATAATACTTATGCTGCAGATGACAAAAATTATGCAGGTGAAAAATATTCACAGGCAATAGCTACTGTGTCTAATTATAAACCTGGTGATGGAGTTTCAATTCGGGTACATAAAAAGTGGATAGATGCTGATGATACTTTGTTCCGTCAGCCTGTACATGTGGAACTTCAATATACATCAGATGGAAAAAAATGGGAGAAAGCAGCATCAGGAACTATAAATACTGATACAGATTATGTGGAAATAGGTGTTCCGGATGCCTATAAAGATAAATATAAAAGTTGGGTTTCAAATAAAAAGCCACAAAATGAGGCAGGAGCATTCCGTGTTGTTGAAACAGCACTTGGAACAAATAGTGATTATCCGGTTGTATCTGATGGAGACAAAAGTATAACTGAATTTGCAGGAAATTCAGGACATCAGTCAGGGTGGTCATTTGTATCGACACCTGAACAAAATTATGATGTGTCACCGGTTGCTGCTGTAAATAGTGATAATGACTTCACGATTACAAATGTGAGAGTCGGAGTTGAAAAGATATCTCTTATAAAGAACTGGGTTGATGGAAATAATGAAAAAAAATCAAGACCTGAGTCTATAACATTTACTGTAACTGCAAGTGAAGCTGTTTTTGATGGTGGTACAGCCAGTAAGGATTTTGAAGTGAAACCTGATGCAGATGGGATATGGAAGCTTGATACGGAGTGGTTTCAGAAATATGACCATAATACGGGAGAATATATTTCCTACAGTATAGCAGAAAAGGGTCTTAACTATGCTGAAGGTGCAGTTAATTATACTTCACAGTATAGTCGCAGCTGGGATCATGCAGGTGATGGACTTGGATATGTTGTGGGAAAAAATCATACAGGAGATATAGATACTTATAAATTGACAAATGCGCTGGGGGGTTCTGTATATCCTGTATTGAATAAATACTGGAAAGATGCGGCAGACGCTGAAACAATAGCAAAGCGTCCTGATATATATCCTGTACTGATCCGCAGTTATAAAGATGCAAGCGGTAAAGTCAATTATGAGAAGATGACATATCAGGATCGTGACTGGAAGACAAAGGTTATAAATGATAACTGGTGGCAGTGTTCATTTGTAGCGCAGCCGAGATATAATGCTTCAGGTTATGAATATACATATTATATTGCAGAAGAATTTTCATCTGTTATCTTAAATGATTACATGTGTACAGGAGGATATTCGTATGCGCCTGATGACAGTACTGGAAAATTCACAGAAGATTCATCAAAAATCAATCAGCTGAAAAAATCAGATACAGGACTTGATAAAGATTATTATGTTGCTCAGCTTTATGAGACTGATAATACAGATGGAACAGTTACTTCTTCTGCCGGTACAATTGTAAATAAACCGGTTGCAGATCGTACAATATCGGGAACTAAAATATGGTCACAGCTGCCAATAGGATTTGGGAAAAAATATCTTCCTGATGTTAATTTTAAACTCATGCGTTATCTCAGCACACAAACTGCGGAAGATGCAGTGGAAGTTCAAGATGAACAATCAGTAAGCACCACTGCTACATTAAAATCCGGAACCACAGCATTTTCATTTGAAGGTAAATATCCTAGGTATAATGATGATGGAATTCCTTATATATATATAGTAAAGGAGACATCACCTGAGGATGTAGGACTTGCATTTAAGATTACAAATGATATAAAAAGTGGACTTGTTGTAACGAATGAATTTAAAAATGATCAAAATTATACTATAAACTTTGATAAAGTCTGGAGCGGAGTACCGGATGGTACAGTAAATCCTTCGAGCACAATTACTCTTGTCAGATATCTTACTGATGGTAATGGCGGAATAATTACAGGTTCCAGAAATGCAATATTTGCCACTTCAGCATCAAATGGAAATATAAATGCTGTAACAGCAGATTGTTCTAAAGCAGGTAAAGGTACAAATGGAAAAGTAAACACTATAAGCTGGAACCATCTGGCATATTATGGCCCCAATGGAAATCCTTATGTTTATAAGATAGAGGAAACCAATGTTCCAAATGGATATGTGGTTTATGATTCGAACCAGACCACGCCGATTTCTTCCTCGACAATCGGCACTAAAACAGGATATATAGTAGATGTTGATGGAACAACATATGATAAGGAAAAAATGTCCGGAACAAGTGCTGCGGGTATTACAAACAAGTATGGAGATGTGACTGGACATATCAAGGCAACTAAAACCTGGAAATCTGATAAGACATATGCGATATCTCCGAGAACAAAAGTCACATTAAAACTTTGGAGATGGACTGAGAAAAATACAACTCCTGAACATGTTGGTGGAGATATTACAGCTGAATCACCTGCAAGCGGTGATGTCTGGAGCGAGGAAATTCAAAATCTGCAAATATATGCACCCGATGGTTCTGAATACAAGTATGGCGTGACAGAAGGTGAAAAAAGTAGTTTTGCAGATATAACGAAGACAGCTGCCAGTCAAAGTACAGCACCTGAAGGATATACAGTTGCTGTTACGTCCGCAGTGAAGCCTGAGGCAGGTACTGCGGTGTCTTCAAGTGCGTCAAGCACAATAGGAGTTACCAATACAGCAGTTTTAACAAGTCTGGATGTTACGAAAACATGGGAATATAAAACTGGAACAGGTAATGTTGCCCCGACTGATTCAAATATCCTTTTTGATACAGGACTTGCAGGAACTCCTGAAATAATTACATACCGTTTTAAATATTCAACAGATGAAGGCACAACATGGTCTGATTTAAATGGGACTGACGGAAAACCGGTTGAAAAAAGTGTTACAGAAACATCAGCCGGAAAATTTAATACAGTTACATTAAACAGCCTTCCGGTATATATAATTGATCAAAGCGGAACAAAAGCGGTAAAATATGAAGCTTATGAATATTCTGTCAAATTTAAAAATAAATCAGATGTATATTTGATAGGAGGTGAAAATACCGGAAATATTGAAGTCTCAGAAAGCGGTACAACAACTTCAGGAAAAAATACTAAAGGAACGACTTCTGTTACAAATACGGTTCCGATGAAAGTCATAACAATAACAAAAACATGGGATGATGAAAAAAACCGTGATGGAAAACGTACAAAACTTACATTTACTGTGACCAGAGGCAAGGTCTGGAGTGATACAGATTCAGCAGCAGCTGAAGTTACGCTTGATGTTCCGGCTTCAGGCGATACATCATCAGTAAAGGTTTATGTTCCTGAAAACTCAAATTATGATCAAAAAGTAAAAAGTACCTATTCAGTTTCCGAAAAATCAGGTCTGAATTCGGAATATACGGTTACGGGATGTACAGATGGTTCAAATTATATAGCGTTAACCCAAAATTCAATTGATCTTGAAGAAAACGGAAGCAATGCATATTTTAAAAATACAAAGCCGAAAGAAACAATCACTATAAATTCAGCGAAAAAATGGGTATATAATTCAGTGCCATATACTGGTGCAGAAGGTGTCACAGTGCCGACTGAACTGCAGAAATATCTTTCTTCACTGAAAAATATATCATTCACACTTCAATATAAAGATGGAATTAATGGAACATGGACAAATGTTCCGGAGAATAGTGAAGAGTTTGGAAATGTAGTGCCAACACAGAGTGTAACTGTAACACCGTCTACCGGAAAAGTTACAACTGCTACATGGGAAAAACTGCCACGTAATAATGCAGATGAAAATGTTTCTGCTGTTGTAACCTATTATTACAGAATAGTTGAAACATTGGATGAGGGAGCAGGAAAAAACTGGGCAGGAAGTTCAGCAGAAGTAAACGGAGCGGATGCAAAAATAACAAGTTCAGTTCCGGCTGAGGCACTTGTTACAAATACGTTGAATCTGACATCAATCAATGTAACTAAGAAGTGGAACGATTCTGACAATAAATATAATACAAGACCGGGATCTATCATTTATAAAGTACTTTATTCGAAAGATTCAACTGACGGAATTGATGGAACATGGACTGCAGTTCCGGATCTTTGGCTTCAGAGTGACTTTCAGAATGCAAAAGAAGGCCTGGTTACTTCTGCAAATGCAGACTTTTCTATAACATTAAAAAATCTGCCTGAGTATACAGAAGATGGAATAGCTTATAAATATCGTGCGGAAGAATATGCTCTTAATTATACAGTTGATGGACAGACAAAGACCGTAACACCTGGAGAAAATGCTCTTTACTCAAGTACAGGTAAATGGGGAAGTTCTTCAGCATCTTATCCGACATTTACGGAAGAATTTACAAATGCTCTGGCAACAACAAGCCTTACAGCGGTAAAGACATGGAGTGATGATAAAAATATATGTAAAATGCGCCCTGTAAGTATAACGTTCAAGGTGCAGTCTAAACTTGAAAGTGATTCTGATGACAAATGGGCAGATTATAAACCACTGGGACAGGTTGTTACATTTACATCTGTTGTAGCACAAGATGATGCCGGAACTATAACGGGTGGTCTTACAGATCTGCCAAAATATGATATAAATGGTGGAGCAATTCAGTACCGTGCGGTAGAAGACTCATTTCAATATAGTGATAAAACAACAGCAAAGCGTTCGGGAAATATAATAGGAACATATACGGCTGCAGAAGGTGATACAGAGTATAAGACAGATACAAATACATTTACAACAGCTGTATCAAATACAGTTGATACAGGCAGTATAGTTGTGAGTAAGATATGGAGTGATGATGAAAATCGTGATAATGTCAGACCCGACAAGGTTACTGTAAATCTGTCTGCATCCGCCGGAGGGAAAAATATTACTTTGCCGGCTGGTGTTTCTGCAAGTGCAGATATTACTAAGGAATCAGCCTGGAAAAATGATACAACATGGAAAACTGTTCCGATAAGATCGGAAGGTGGAAGCCTGATAACTTATAAGTTGACAGAGACGGTTCCGACAGGATATACAGCGTCATATAAAGTAAATAGTGGTGCGTCAGCAACAGGAAATGCAGCATCTGTAACTGTAATAAAGGGAGAAATTTCATCAGCAGAGTTTTCAAACACATATAAGCCTATTGTACAAGCTGTTAAGGCAACAAAAACATGGAGTGATAATGCAGCATACGGAGACCGGCCTTCAAGTGTTGAATTTACACTCAATGCAAAATACAAAGATGCAAGTGGAGTGGAACAAAGCTATAAGGTTGAAAAAGATGAGTCAGGCACTAGCATTACAAATCCACAGAAAGTAACTATTGCTTATGACAAGACATCCGGAAGTATAACATGGAGTAATCTGCCTGAATATCGTACTGGTCTTGTCGGACATCAGATTACTTATTATGTGACTGAGACAAAACTGAATAATGATGGATATACAGTGGAAGGTAATAATTCACTCTCTGTCACAAACAAAATGGATGAGACATCACTTAAAGTAAACAAAATATGGGACGATTCTTATGGAATAGCAGGAACAGTTCTGAATGAAACGTTTAAACTTCAGAGAAGTACTGATAATGGAACAACGTGGCAAGATGTCAAGGATCGCAGCGGAACAGGAAATGTTGTTACAGCTGATGCTGATAAGGTTTCGGGGACTGTAACATTTTCAAATCTTCCAAAGTATGATGTATCTGATAATGCATATATATATAGAGCAGTAGAAACAAAAATCACATTAAATGATGCAGAAAAGACCATTATTAACTGCGTACCTGATGCATCAGATGAAACAAAAGGAGTTGTAGGTGGATTTACTTACAGTGCAGTAACTTCAGGGAACAGTAAAGAGGGATTTGTAACGGATGTAACAAATAAGACAGATACAGGTGAAATTTCAGTTGGCAAGATATGGGATGATACAAATAATCTTGATAAAATCCGCCCTGAATCTGTTAGGTTTACTCTGAAAGCATCGGTATCAGGAAAAGAAATAGTTCTTCCATCAGGAGTATCGTCAGGGTCAACACTTCCTATGGGTGATGGCAGCTGGACAGATAATGAAACATGGAAGTCGGTTCCTGTAAAGGATGCAGCCGGAAATACAATTACATATACAGTTACAGAGACGGTTCCGACAGGATATACAGCGTCATATAAAGTAAATAGTGGTGAGTCAGCAACAGGAAATGCAGCATCTGTAAATTTAACTCAAGGAGGGACTTCTTCTGTTAAGTTTACAAATTCGATTCTGGTAAAATCACTTACCGCTGAAAAAATATGGAAAGATGCCAATGATAAGTATGGTTTGAGACCTTCAAAGATAGTTTTCAAGGTTGAGTCAAGTATTAACGGAACTGAGTGGAACGATTTTAAGCGAGATAAAAATACAGTTACATTTACTTCGACAGTTGGAACAGATGGAACAATCACTGGTGAAATTCAAGGACTTCCGGACAACGATGTAAATGGGAATAAACTTCAATATCGTGCTGCAGAACAGTCATTTATCTATGATGATGGAGAGACGGCAATACGTAATATAACTTCAATAGGTGCATATACTGTAACTGATAGTACTACTGAATGTTTAAATGATAAGTATGTAACATCGGTAACAAATGCACTCGATGTCGGAAATATTGATGTATCAAAGTCATGGAATGATAAGGATGATCGTGACAAGATAAGACCTGCTTCTATTAAACTTGAGTTGACAGCTCTTGCAGGAGGAAATAAATTTACGATTCCATCGTCTTTGGCAGAAGTAATTCTAAATGAAAAAAATAACTGGAGTGATAATGATACATGGGCAGCAGTTCCGACCAAGGATCGCTTAGGCAAGTCAATTGTATATACGGTTACAGAAAAAGAGACAAATGGTTATAAAGCTTCATATAATGTTGATACAGCAGAAAGCAGTACCGGAAATGCGGCTGTGGTAACTCCTGAAAAGGATGGAACATACAGTGTTTCATTTACAAATACGTTGATGACAACAAGCCTTACAGCACAGAAGACATGGAGTGATTATAATAATAAATTTAATCTTCGGCCTGAAAGTATCTTGTTTAAAGTTCAAAAGAGTATCGATGGAAATAACTGGTCAGATTTTGAGAGAAATGGTAAAACTGTAACATTTTCATCTAAAGTAGGAACAGATGGTAAAATTACAGGAAATATTTCAGATCTGCCTAGAATTGATGCGGATGGAAGAGTTATCAAGTATCGTGCTTTAGAGCAGCAGTTCAGCTTTAAAGAATTGAATACGGTCAATAGAAGTGAAAATTATATAGGAGCATATACAGCTGCAGAAGGTGAAACAAATTATTCATCTGAAGATAACACATACACAACTCAGATTATCAATACAATAGATACAGGAGCAATTGCTGTAACAAAAACATGGAGCGATGAAAATAATCGTGATGGAATCCGACCAGAAAAGGCAGAATTGAATCTGACAGCATATGTTGAAAACAGTTCAATTAAACTTCCGACGGGAGTTACTGGCAGTACAATTCTTTCTGAACAGAATAACTGGAAAGATGATACAACATGGAACATTCTTCCTTTAAGAAATTATGAAGGTAGAACTATCAATTATGATATTACGGAAACTGCTATAAAAGGGTATACAGCATCTTATAAGATTGATGGTACAGAAAATACAGTTATATCAGATTCAGCAGCTGTAGAATTAAAAGATGGAGAAACTTCAACAATTAATTTCTCAAATACACATAAAACTGTTACATTCAATCTGAAGGCTGAAAAAATCTGGGAAGATGAATCGGATAAATATAATACGCGTCCGGAAAAAATGATATATACATTGCAGTTTTCAACAGATAAAAATACATGGAAGACAGTAGACAAGACGCCATTTAACAGATCAGATGCAGTTGTCACGCTGGATCCATCAAAAACCTCTGACAATACATGGGAAAAACTTCCGGCATTTCTGCCCGGGTCTGTAAACACAAAGGTTTACTATAGGGTAGTAGAAACACCTGTGGACGGATATGGAACATCATATGATAAAACATTTGTAAGTGGTTCTGAAAACGGTATAGATGCATCAGATCAAAAGATAACTGTAACAAATACTATGAACAGTTTTGTTATCAATAAAACTGGTGTACCAGGAAAATCTCTTGAAGGAACTAAATTTACAGTAAAGAGAGCAGATGATAAAGTTACTGTCTATACATGGATTATCGGAAAAGACATTTCAGATACAGTAAACGGAAAACTTGCAGTAGGGAAAGAGTATGTTGTTTCAGAAGAACCAGTTCCTGGATATTATCCGGCACATGATATTTATATAAAAATGGATAACGATGGAAAAGTTTCGGAAAGCAGTCTTCTGGATGGAGATTATAAGGAAGTAAAAAATAATACATTAAATATTGTGAATCATCTGACTACATTTGGAATGATTAAATTTGATGAGAATGAAAAAGAGCTTGGAGGTGCAACATTTGAAATTACAGGTGTATTTGCAAATGGAACCGGCAGCGAAACCAGAAAACTGACACTAAAAAATGGACATGGTTCATTTGAAGATGGAACGCTTGTTTCTGGAAACAGATATAAGATATCTGAAAGTACAGCACCTTACAGATATCAGAAAATAAACGATTTTGAAGTGGTGTTAAATGATAATGGTAAACTTGCTTCAGTCGGAGAACTTCCTGAAGGTGTCAAACTTGATAGAGATACGGTTATTGTTAAAGATAAACTTATTGTAGGTGATATAGCATTTGATAAATATATCAATGGTTTTGAAACCGGATATAATGGTGCGAAGAATATTCGGCTGCCGGGAGTTACATTTGGAATTTATACAGACAAAGCGGCAGACGGAGTTCCGAAAAATACGGCCGTAAGTGATTCTGAAGGTTGTATAAGGTTCAGTAATGTAATTATGGGGACATATTATATTAAGGAAATATCTGCGCCGGAATTATCTGATGGACGAATTGTTCTTGACAAGACAATTTATAAAGTGAATATTGATGAAAATGGAAAGGCATCAGGATTGGCTGCAGCAGAATATGATACGGCGACTGATACTGACGCCGTGGAAACAGAGAAGGCATCGGGAACTGCCGAACTTGTTAATGATGTTGTAAGATGTTCATTTGATGTGAAGAAGGTTGATAAAGCTGACACCAGTAAAGTGATTTCGGGCTCAAAGTATAATTTATACAGAGTTGAAAATGATACGGCAGTAGAAAAATTATATGGAATCACATCAGAAGCTGGCAAATCAGATGTGTCCGGTATAGACAAAACGCTTGTAGAAACTGCAGTGACAGATGAAAGTGGAATGCTTCATTTTACCGGACTAATTACAGGAGTTACATATGTACTTAAGGAAATTGAAGCTCCAAAAGGATCTCAGGTTTCTGAAAATCCTGTAACAATAAAATTTGCAGTGGATGCAGTGAGTGGTAAAGCAAAGATTCAGACAGTAGATACAGGCAATGGAACGATAGAGGCAAATGTTGATGGAACTTTCACATGGCTTGAACCTCCAACTCAGGTAAGCATAAAAAAGGTGAATAAGAATGGACAGGGACTTGCAGGAGCAGTTCTCAGAATTACAGATATGGACGGAAATGTAATTGTACCTGACTGGACTACATCAATAGCGGAGCCAAAGCTTATTTCTGGAATTTTAGACGCTGGAAAGCAATATAAACTTATAGAAGTCAGTGCACCGGATGGATATGAAAAAGCAGAAGATATTATATTTACAGTTGATAAAAAAGATATCGGACCTAGTGATTCAGATGTTGAAAACTCTGTTCAGAAAATAACAATGACCGATATAGAAAAAACATCTGTAAAGGGAGCAGATGTAAAAATTGCTGGAAAATCAGTATCGGCTAAGACGGGTGATAATGAAAATCCGTTTGCATATTATCTTCTTCTGATATCATCGGCTGCAATGATAGCATTTACATTTAATAAAAAGAGAACAAACAGTGAAAAATAGCAGCTTATAATAAATAAGTCTAAATGTCTGAAGTTGTCAGATAAATGGATGCCAGGTTATAAGTTTGCGGCAGACTGGTGGTTTAGGAAGTAAGCCATAAAAAGGCAAGATATGTCATTAAGACCGGATATGTAACTGAGTGGAATGATTCGCTTGGTGCCAAAAACATTCGGATTGAATACTGATATATCTTGCCTTTTAAATTATAAAATTCATATTGTGAAATTTGTAACTGTAAATTTAGAAATTTATAATGGCACAAAATAAATAAAATGATACAATTATTATTGTAATAAAATGTAGGGGGAAATGAATGTGGAAGAAGTCAGTTTGTTTAATGATGAATTTGTTTCGTTTATAAGTAAGTTACAGACATCAATAAATAATATTGATACTGAGATTGATGCATTAAAAGAAGCTTTTCCTGTTATTGCACAAAGGTATAATATTGGAAAATTTTCTATGCAGCTTAATCTTGGCGAGGATTCAAAGGAACAAATGTTCTGCCATTTGAAAAATCATGTTATTTACGAGAAAAATGCGGCACAGCATAAAAATTCTCAAAAAACAGATGAAGAACAAACAGTGGCGGCGGGGTATGAAAACTGTGAAAATGATATAATTTCCGGGACATTTAATTCATGCAGAAAAACAGATACACTGGATATGAAATTTTATCCTGAAAATGGTATAAAATGGAATAAAAAGGAAAGAGAAGAACTTCTTTTTATTATGCATAACATAGCCGCTGCGTGTGACAGGGCACATATGTCTGAAGTTCTTGTTGAAGGAAAATATATTGACAGCATGACTTCGCTGAATAATGCAAATGGGTTTATACTGCAGGGAA
This sequence comes from uncultured Lachnospiraceae bacterium, assembly GCA_937872845.1. GTDB lineage: Bacteria > Bacillota > Clostridia > Lachnospirales > Lachnospiraceae > Eubacterium_Q. The sequence goes on from CALMUC010000262.1 coordinate 14,474, forward strand.
ATCAGCTTATTAATTTGTATAGTGCAAAAAAGTATACAGCTTTTTACTTTAATCTTAGAAATTTTAAGTATGTAAATAATGTTGTTACATATCAGGGCGGAAATACAGCATTGATGAAATATGCGGACAACTTATTGACGTTTGTGGAACAGGATGAAGTTGTGGGGCGTCTCGGAGGAGATAATTTCGCAATAATTATAAAAAATGAAAGAATTGATGAATTTATTAAATTCATTTCTAATGTAAAAATTTCAGTTGAAAATGAAGGCAAGGAATATCAGTTCACATTTGGAGCAACTATGGGCGGATATCATCTAGATGAAGCGGTTCAGAACATGGGACAGGTCATGATGGCAATATCATCTGCATATCAGGTGGCAAAGGAAGTAGAACATCAGCCTCTTATATATTGTACAAGAGAAATGCTTCAAAAGTTAATAGGAAGTAAAGAGGTTCTTATGAGCTTTTCAGGAGCACTTTTGAATCGTGAATTTCTTGTATATTATCAGCCTAAAGTTTACACAAACGATAATCAGCTGATAGGCGCAGAAGCACTTGTAAGATGGAAACGCGGCAGTACAATTTTGCCGCCTGGTGTCTTTGTGCCGGTGCTTGAGAGAAATGGTGATGTATGCAAGCTTGACTATTATGTTTTTGATGTAGTTTGTCAGGACATGGACAGGTGGAGAAAAGAAGGGAAGAAACTGCCGATAGTTTCATCTAATTTTTCAAGAAAACATTTGAAAAATGAACATTTTGTAGAAGATATACAAAATATAGCTGACAGACATAATGTAGATCATTCAAAACTTGAAATTGAAATTACAGAAACCACAGATGTAAATGAATATAATACTTTGCTCAATGTGGCAAATGATATAAAACGCAGAGGATTCTCTATATCTATAGATGATTTTGGTACGGGGTATTCATCTCTTAATATGTTAAAGGAAATTCCTGTTGATGTGTTGAAACTTGATAAATCATTGATAGATAAAGTTGCTGAGTCATCTAAGGATAAGATAATGCTTAAACATATTGTAAATCTTGCAAAAGATTTATCTATTTATACATTGGCAGAGGGGGTTGAAAACAAAAAACAGCTGGAATATTTGAAATCTATCGGATGCAATATGATACAGGGATATTATTTTGATAAACCACTTCCGGTAAAGGATTTTGAAGACAGAATGCAGAAAGGGTCATATCAGGAAATTTAATAAAATTATAATGATGTAAATTTATGCATTTTGTATAATAATAAGTAATTATAGAAAACAGGAAATGATGTTAGTTTAAATGAATGGTTAATATATAATTCCTGAAGGCGTATTCAGCAAATTACGGAGGCAAAATATAATGGCGACCTATACATATATTCCATATGCAATTACTGAAATGTACTGTGTTATCTTTGTAATGACAATATGGTTCCATCTGAATGATAATATTGGTACACAGCATGAAATAAAGCAGCTCAGAAATATGATTTATTCTTTTGTACTGATGCTTTTGACAGATATTATATGGGCACTCACAGAAGATGGGATTATTTATTTGCCAAGATTGCTGAATGCTTCAATTAATGCGGTTACAGTTATGTCAATTGCTGTTGGATGTTACTTCTGGTTTAAATTTATTGAAGACCGCCTGCGTTTTAATTTCTCATCGAGAAGAACACTGGACGTTTTTTTTGCATTGCCTGTGATAGTGCTTTGTATTTTGGATATTATTTCAATATTTACAGGATTTATATTTTACATAGACACCAATGATCATTATCAGGTGACAAAGTATTTTTATATTCATACTGTAGTGAATTATTTCTATCTGATTGTGCCTACAATTTATTCATTTTATAAGGCTTTCAGAGCACGCTCCAGGCAGGATAGAAATGAATATCTTACTTATGCTTTATATATGATTGGACCACTTGCTTCGGGACATCTTGAGTCATTGATTCCGCATGTTCCAATACTTGCTCTTAATATTTTTATGATGATTCTGATTTTATTCCTGATGATACAGAATATGCAGGTTTATCATGATGCTTTGACAGGATTAAATAACAGGAGAAGGCTTAACCAATATCTTGCCGATTGTATACCGAAGTCAAATTCTGAACATCCGATTATTATTTTCATTATGGATATAAATCGTTTTAAAACAATTAACGATATGTACGGTCATCTTGAAGGTGGATTATTCCTGCCGCCTGAATGTGAATGAGA
>CALMUC010000263.1 GCA_937872845.1 uncultured Lachnospiraceae bacterium
GACGTGTGCTCTTCCGATCTTATCATATCTCTTAGGTGCTTCAAATTTATAACTTAACATATCCACCCACAGACTATTCCCATTTTGAAGGGTATCGTTCATAGAATTACCATTAACTACAACTCGTCTTCCTACAAATTTTATCATCAAAAAACAAATGATTATTACAATACCCATATATATCAAAACTGAAATAAGTTCATTTACAATATTAAACTTCGGATTGCGATATTTGCCTTTCTTATCTTGCTGATTTTTTTCTTTTATCTTTTTATGTCTGCTTTTATTTGTTTTCTCTGTATCATCATCATCATCATCATCATCATTACTGATGTCATTTTTATCTGCAGAATCATTTGCATCATTAATGTCATTACATCCATTGATATCAACATTATTACCAGTGTCAGCTGCACCAACTATATCATCAGTATTGTCTGATATTTTTACTTCAACATCTTCAGAATTGTCTGCCACTTTTATTTCATTATCAGCCATATCTGATTTCTTATTTACAATTTCTCCATCTTTTTCGATTTCAGACTTTATATCAGTTTTTAAATCTTCATTTGTTACCGGATTATCTATTTCATTATAAGTTTCCGAATCACCTTTTCTGCATGATTTTTTTGCTTCTTTAGCCTCTAGCCTGGCATTTTTTCTATTTTCTCTTTTTATTTTTTTCTCTTCTTTTTTCTTTTCTTTCTCTTCTCGTTCAGCTGTTGCCTCTTCTGCAAGTCGAAAAAAATCAGATTCTTCATCTTTATAGTCCACTTCAAAATTCCTTCTTCTCTACATATTTGGTCTTTCAAGTGTAATACGACCCATTCTGCCAGATCTAAAATCCTGAAGTAACATATGAGCAGCTCTTGACAAATCAGGTTCACCACCTTTTATCAAAAGATTCTTTTTACATGCAACTTCCTGCAGAATTTCATAACCACTCATATCAGATATATCGTTCAATTGATACCTGGCATCAAAGAGATTGTAATAATATTTCTTGATGTAATCAAGATATTTTATTGATATTTCAATTTCATCAAAAACATGATCCGCAATAGAACCAGTAATTGCCAACCTTATCCCTGTATTTTGATCTTCAAACTTTGGCCAGAGAACTCCTGGCGTATCAAGAAGATTTATATCTTTTGAAATACGAATCCACTGATTTCCCCGTGTAACTCCAGGTTTATCTCCAGTTTTTGCTGATGCTTTTCCTACAAATGAATTAATAAATGTAGATTTTCCCACATTTGGTATTCCAACTACCATAGCTTTAACCGGGCGTTCTGCAATTCCTCTTGCTTTATCCCTTTCTCTCTTTTCTTTTAAAACATCAAGTGCCGCTTTCTTAACTTTACCTGTATCTTTAGTTCGCCTTGAATCCATTTCTATCACAGAAATATTTTGATTAAAATATTTATCAGTCCATGCTTTTGTAACTGCGGGGTCAGCAAGATCCGATTTATTCATAACAATTATTTTTTTCTTATTGCTGAATTTATTATGAAGCACAGGATTCTGACTGCTTTCCGGAATTCTTGCATCAAGAATTTCGATAATTAGATCTACAAGTTGAATGTCTTTATCTATTCTTCTCATTGCATCCGTCATATGCCCAGGATACCATTCAATATTCATATACTTTACCTCCTAAGCGCTGATACAATCTTTCCTTTTATTTCGGTTTTTTCAATATTTCCATAATTTATAAATCTTGAATCTTCACTTTCATCAGGATTATCTCCAATTACAAAATACTCATCTTGTGAAACAGTTATTTTTTCATTAAGAATTCCAATATTATGAATATCTGGCGAATTCTTCATTTCTTTACCATTCACAACAATGTGCCCATTTGAAACAGAAATCACATCTCCGGAAATTCCAATAACACGTTTTATATCATACCCATTATTTTTACCAATTTTACGAATTGCGACCACATCATTTCTTTTAATTTCCTTAAAATGATACACCATTTTATCAAGAATTAATTTTTCACCTTGTGAATACAAAGGTTCCATAGATGTGTCATTCATAGGTACCGTTTGAACACAAAATTCAATTAAAGCATATCCCAAAACAATTGCAGCAAAAATCAAAATAAAATAATTAAATATTTTTTTTATAAAACTTTCTTTCTTATTTTTGGGAGTATCTTTTTTTTGCAAATGAAACGCCAGCGAATTTTTATGTCTTCTATATATCGCCATTTTAAGTCCTCTCTTGGATAACAAAAAGGACCGGATAAAATCCGGTCCTCAAAATAGACAAAATTACTTTACGACCTGCTTAACCTTTGCTCTCTTACCAACTCTGTCACGAAGATAGAACAGCTTAGCACGTCTTGCCTTACCCTTACGAACTACTTCAACCTTCTCTACGAGAGGTGAATGTATAGGCCATGTTTTCTCAACGCCAACACCATTAGAATCCTTACGTACAGTAAATGTCTGACGTGATCCAGTACCCTGAACTTTAATAACTGTTCCTTCAAATACCTGAATACGTGATTTCTCGCCTTCTTTAATCATTGCTGATACACGAACTGTATCTCCAACATTGAAAGAAAGAGCTTCTTTACGGAGCTGTGAATCTTCAATCTTTTTAATTATATCTGCATTACTCATAATAAAAAACCTCCAAATAATATGTAATAAGTTTCAGACGTTCTTGTTCTCATTATTATGACCGCATATTTTGCAGCACGAGTTATACAGAGGACCGTCTTACACAACTTGTATAATATATCACAGTAAATAAACTTAATCAAGTAAAAATAAAAATGCTACAAAAATGATTATTATAAACATTTTTTGATGTAAAGCTATATTTGGCAACAACAAAACCGACCACCCAATCACTAGATTTTTGTCTAACTTTTGGGGGTCGGTTCAAAATATCTTTATCTTTTTTGTGACTTTTTAATTACTCAGCATCATCAGCTGAAGCATTTTCTTCATTCAACCTTTTAATAGAGATACTGATTTTTCTTTCAGGAACCTTAACATCTACAACAACCGCTGTAACTTCCTGACCATTTTTAAGTACATCTAAAGGCTTCTCTATATGTTCCTGCGAAATCTGTGAAACATGAAGAAGTGCATCAATACCAGGCTCAAGATTTACAAATGCTCCAAAATCAGTCATACGTGCAACTTTACCCGTAACAACTGTACCTACAGCATATTTTTCTTCTGCATTAAGCCATGGATTTTCATCGTCAAATTTTCTTGAAAGGGCAATCTTCTGTCCATCAATATTCTTAATAAAGCACTTAACCTTATCTCCAACTTTGAAAAGCTTTCCAGGATTTTCAATTCTTCCCCAAGACATTTCAGAGATATGAAGAAGACCATCAGCACCGCCAAGATCAATAAAAGCACCAAAACTTGTAATATTCTTAACAGTACCTTCTACAGTATCGCCAACCTTGATTTTATCAAATAACTCTTTAGCAGCCTCTGCCTTGCCTTCTGAAATAATTTTTTTACGATTGCCAATAACCCTTCTCTTGTGTGGGTCATACTCGGTAAGTACAAACTCAAGTTCCTGACCTTCAAACTGAGTAAGATCCTTCACATATGTATCAGAAATGAGACTTGCAGGAATAAATACTCTGTTCTCGCCAACAGAAACCTGAAGCCCGCCTTTTAATACCTGTGTAACCGTACCCTTTAAGACAGTACCATCCTCAAATGCTTTTTGAAGTTCTTCACTTTCTTTTTCAGCCGCGACTCTCTTATATGAAAGAACAACCTGACCTTCGCCGTCATTTACACGAAGCACTTTGACTGTAATCGAATCTCCGACCTGAACCTTTGTTGTAAGGTCAACAGGTGTGTTTGAATACTCATTTGCAGTAACAATACCTTCGGACTTATAGTTGATGTTCACCACAAGTTGATCTGGTTTAACCTGAATAACCTTTCCTTCCACGATTGATCCCGGGTGGATGTTACTCGGGTTTTCATCCTTTAATAAATCTGCGAAACTTTCTTCTGACATACTGTCATGAACCTCCTTGATAATATAATTTGGGGTAGATGCCCCAGCAGTAATACCTACCCTACTCACGGATTCAAAAACAGTCAAATCCAAATCGCTCAAAGTCTGTATATAGTAAGTATTTCTACATTGCTTTTTGCATATATCAAAAAGCTTTTGTGTGTTAGAACTATTTCTGCCTCCAATAACAATCATCGCATCGCAACTATTTGCAAGTTTCTCAGCTTCACTTTGCCTGATTTCAGTTGCATTACATATAGTCCTACAAACATTAGCATTATAACCGTTTTTATTTAATAATTCAACTAAATATTCGAACTTCTTTAAACTGAATGTAGTTTGAGCAACTACAGTAATATTCTTATTTATATACGAAGAATCTAAGTCTTCAATATCATTTTCATTGCTTAAGACAACAGACTTTGTTTTTTTACACCATCCTATTGTCCCTTCTACCTCTGCATGGCCAGGATTCCCGATAATAAAAATCGTATCTCCTTTTTCACTTTGTTCTGAAACAATCTGGTGAATACGTGTTACGAATGGACATGTTGTATCTAAAATTTTTATTCCATTTCTGTTTAAATGATCATAAATTTCTTTACCAACACCATGTGAGCGAATAATAACCACGGAATTCCGAGGGATATTATCAAGATCTTCTTTATACAAAGTTATTACGCCTTTTTCTTCCAGCCTTTTAATAACTTCTTCATTATGTATAATTTCACCATATGTATATACTTTTATATTATTATTCTGCGCTTTTTCAGCTTCATCAAAGGCAGCATCGACTGCTCTTTTTACACCAAAGCAAAAACCTGCATGTTCTGCCAAATCAACTTTCATATTTAAATACTTTCACACTTTTCTATTTTTTTCTTCATTATCAGCTAATTTCACAATTTCATTTACAACTTCATCAACAGTAAGTTCAGAACTGTCAATGAAAATAGCATCATCTGCCTTTTTTAAAGGAGCATTTGCACGATTCATGTCATTTCTATCACGGTTTTCAATATCTCTCTTTATAATTTCAAGGTTTGGCTTTTCACCATGTTCCACAAGTTCCTTGTATCGTCTTTCTGCTCTTACATCAACCGATGCTGTAAGATAAATTTTAAGTTCAGCATCAGGAAGTATATTTGTACAGATCGGAAGAGCG
>CALMUC010000264.1 GCA_937872845.1 uncultured Lachnospiraceae bacterium
GAAATAGATGTGTCCAAAATGCGGGAAATATCAGCATTTATGAGTTGCCGATAATAAACTCGGGAAGAGTTTGAATAGTTGACGCTGGGCTACAAAGCCCGTAACCACGGGGCTTTGCGGCTTTGGGTGTTTGAAATTGCATTATCATTGCATTTTTATATTTCTTTGTGATACATTGCAGTATGCTGATTACTGGTATAATTAGCAATACTTTGAGAAGCTGACTGGTAGCTGAGAACCCCGGTCAGCTTCTTTGCAATCTCAATATTGGTGTTTGGATACAGATGACCATAAGTTCCTAGTGTCGTCTGTATTTTTTCATGTCCAAGACGCTCTTTAATCAGCAGTGGATTTTCGCCCATGCTGATAAGCAGGGAAGCATGCGAATGTCTCAGGGCATGAATTTTGATTCTGTGGACACCAGCTAAATTTGCCAATTTCTCTAATGCTCTTGGAAGCGTTGTTTTGCTGGTGGGTGTACTGTTATAACTCAGTACGAATCCACAATTTGGTAAAACCTTTGCCTGGACCGCCTTCCATTCTTGTAATTCCTTGATGGTATCAGCATCAATATAAATGGTACGGTTGCTTGCCTGCGTCTTAGGTTCAACGAATTTGTAGTCATTCATTGTTTTATAGTACAGTGTTTTACTAATAATCAGCATACCTGTTTCAAAATCAATATCATCCCACTGTAAGGCGGCAGCCTCTCCAATACGCATTCCAGTCATAAATAAAAGCCAGAACGAGATGAAGAGATAGTGCTCGTAGTAGTCACCTTTGTACAGCAGGGATATTACCTTCTGAAACTCCTCCAAAGTCCAGAAGTCGATCTTTACTTTTTTAGATTTGATATTGCCGATCATGCGGGCAGGATTCTTCTTTGCAAGTCCGAGGATAATCGCCCGGTCAAAAGCTAAACATAACATTCCCTGAACAATGCGTACATAGTTTGGACTGAATTGTTTTGCCAACTTGAGCTGCCAGGTCTGTACATTTATCGCTTCTATTTCGGACACTTTCTTCTTGTAGAAATAGGCAAAGTGTTTTTGAATGGTCGAGTAACGATTCTTGTAGGTACTTTCTTTCACCTGAGTTTTGTACCACGGAAGATAGATTTCTTCAATAAACTTTTTGAAGGTAATGTCTTCCTTCTTATCAGCTAATTCTTCCGTTGATGCAAGAATCAATTTGGAATACTCGGCACGGGCTTCTTTTTTTGTTGAGAATCCGCTGCGGTATTTTTGAATCTGTTTTCCGGTTACAGGATGATATCCGAGGTTGGCTCGAAAATAATAAGTGCCGTTTTCTGCTTTTTTAATTGGATCTTTTGCCATGATTTCACTCCTTACTAAAATGCAAAAAGCACGATCATTCTTGCTTATCGGGCAAAGTAATCCCTAATAATTCTTCAACGGCTTCTTTTGGAACCCTGTCTAATTTTCTGGATTGATAATAGGTATGCCCCTTTTCTACCATAAGTTCCTTTGCTTTTTTGATAATATCAGCAGCAAAGGAAGGACCGTAGCCTAATTCAATCAAATCCCTTTTTGTTACAGTTATCATGAATCTCCTTTCCACAGACAGGGAATCAACTTGATACCTGTCTATTATTATATCAAATTTTGAGTAAAAGTTCTCTAATAAAAGCGCTATAAGCTAAAATCCCAAAAGTCTATGTTATTCTTTCAGAAGCCAGTTCCTATGCCCGTTCCGGCCACGTAAAACGGTGTTACTTTGTAACTATTAAGCTGCAGGCGTGCGAAGATGCAAACTATCTGCAGTCACCTATATCAATCTCCCGAAAGATTTCTTTTGTTTTCAAGGTACGGCGAATGGATATATTACCCATTCAATTAAGGAATAGGGGGCTTTTCTTTAAGATTGAAAAATTTTAAGAAAAAATGATAAAAATAAAAGCTGCCTTGATTTGGCAGCCACGGAAATCTATTTGCGTTTTAGAGCCAGACGATTCAGCATGGAAATGAGCGCAAGCATATCCTCGTCATCGAGTTGTTTCATCAGATCAGTTGCTTTGTCAATCAGAGGAAGATTGTGCAGCTCTGAATCGAAGAACTGTTGAGGAGTGACTTCCAGATAGTCACAGATATCCAGAAAGCTCTGCATGGTAGGCAGAGAACGTCCGGAAGTGAGGGACTGGATGTAGCTTTTATTTTTGCCAAGATCCAGACTCATCTGATATTCAGATACATTTTTCTTTAAACGCAGTTCGCTGATGCGTTCTCCAATAAAGTTTTTATCCATACATTTACACCTCTCTTCCACATTTTAAACTATTTACTTACAGCAAATTACGGAATAAAATAGAGATATATTTGAAATATAGTGATTATTCCGTAATATAACCGTAATTTACTAAAATGATACAAAAAAAGAAATTATGGATGATAGAAAATGGATTTTGGGGTATGATGATAGCAAAGGAAGTGGATGTCTGTGCGGATTATAGGAAATGAGCAGGAAATTGAATGGGCGAAGGAAGCACTGCGGAATCAATGTAACGATTGTCCCTACTTGGACTGCTGTAATGAAAAGGCGAAAGAGGAGTCAAAGCAGTGTGGAACGGTTCGGTTTGGCTGCCGGGAGTATCTGAAAGAGAAGATTGAATTCGTAGTAGAAAAATAGATGTAGTATTTTGAACAAATATAAACACCATATATAGTATAAGCCTGAATTGACATGAGGAATATCTTGTGCTAGTATACTGATATAGTTTATTTTATGCACACCCTTTTTGGGGAGTTTCGGGATTCATAAGAATCTCCAAACTTACAGGAAACAGCAGGAGCTGATTCCTGGCATAAGTAGTTTATGTTTGTAGTGAGTGTCACGGTATGCCTTTTTTGGCTGCGTGGCACTTTTGTTTTTTCAGGAAGAAACCAGACTTTTAAGAATGAACAGAGAAAAGACTCTCTTTTCATTCTTTTTTTGTGCTTACATTTAGGTTTCGGCATAGTTGCATGCCACAACCAGCTTCGGCTGTTGATGGATAAATATTATTTTAAGAAAGGTGGAATAAGAACATGAATGAAGCAAGAGTGTATGCAGATGGATTTGAGAGATCCTTTGCAGAAGTAAAAGATCTGCTGGAGTTTCTGGCAGAGAGAGGAAGAAATGCCAAATGGATCAGAAAGCCAACGAATACGTTACGGCTGGCACCACTGGAAAAGGAGGCTCAAAATCTGGATGCGGCAGATGCATCCATGGAAGAAATTTTGGAGGATACAGAGAAGAATACGCAGCTTGTACTGAAAATGAGAGGAGAATCCTATCCGGTACGTGACTGTGCCATCCGCACCATTTTAAGCCGCGCAGGTGTCAATGGAGACGGGCTTCGCAAGCTGGATAAGGCAACATATGCGAAGGTAGTCAATTACTGCCTGCGGGTTGCAAAAGGGGATGCCCTGATTAAGATTGCGGACGGAAAGGTTTCCGCAGTACATGGCGGGGATAAACATGATTATTGCATCCTTGATATGAAAGCCATGTTTGAGACAACCTGCGAATATCTGAATCTGAATTTCAAAGGCAGTGTTTACATGGAGGGCTCTGGTATCTATGACCATTCCATTGTATCTGCCATGTGGAAGCTCGGAGGAAGTCAGGAACTTCTGGATACTTACCGAAAAGCACTGGATGCACACGGAATGGATGAGAAGATCCTGTCACCGGCACTTCGTTTTACCACATCTGACGTGGCAGCGAGCGGTGCAAATCTGTATCCGATGCTTTTGACAGACGGACCAAACGGCGTTATCAGTCTGGGAAGTCCAATCAAGCTGGCTCACGATAAAGGGGCAACGATTCTGGACTTCCGGAAAAATCTGGAGCAGGTATGCGCCCGCTATGTGGATGCGATGAAGAATCTTACTCAGCTTATGGACATTGAGATCCGTAATCCGGTGAACTGCCTGAAGCTGCTGATGAAGGAACTTGGCATTAAACAGAAGATCCGGAATGAGGTGGTGGAGCTATTTGTATCCCAGAACGGGGAAGGTGCCTGTACGGCACATGATCTTTATTATGCCATGAATGAAGCCTCCTTTTTTGCAGCCTGTGAAGGAATGTCCGGACAGGGCATCCTGAAGCTGGAGGAGGATATTACGAAGGCGCTTATAAAAGACTGGAAAAAATATGACGTTTATGGAGCAGTCAAATGTTAGGAGGAATTGGAATGAATAACAAAGCAGAGTATACACCGGAAAAGGTTGTGGATATCAGTAACCTGTCAAGAGAAGACTGGTTGGAATACCGCAAAAAAGGAATCGGCGGCAGTGATGTAGCGGCAATCATGGGGATCTCTCCATTTGCCACTATCCGGGATCTGTTTTACAACAAAACAGGTGTGCAGCCGGTCATTCAGGAGGAAGAGGAAAGCAACTGGGTTGCCAAGGAAGTCGGACACCGGCTGGAAGATCTGGTGGCAGAAATATTTTCCAAAAAGACCGGACTGGAAGTATTTCCGGTA
>CALMUC010000265.1 GCA_937872845.1 uncultured Lachnospiraceae bacterium
GTTTTTGCACTGCTAAAGTTTGTGTTTTTAGAAATGCCATAAGAATCCGGATCAGAAATGTCCATTTTTGACTGAACTGCATCTGACAGAGTTGCGGCTTCGGGAGTCGCGGCACTTATCAGAAACGATTTATAATTGTCAAGATAACTGCCTGAAAAAACAGAAGTCAGCGGGAAAGCAATTTCCTGGCGGGAAGCATAATCAAGTCCTGCGGCATCTGTTATCATGAAATCATATTCACCACCTTGGCAGATGACTGGCAGCTGGAGATATGTAGGACTGTTAATACCGGCATTCTCGTCATGCTCAAAATCAGCTTCATTAACAAAATATTTATCAGAAAGCATTAAATAAGAAGAAGAGTTGTATTTATAATATTTAAGATAAGAATCTGTGGCAGATATATTTACAGACTTTGCGGGATTAAGCATGGCAAATGCCAGAGAACGCGGACGACTGTTCCTGCAAATAGAATTGATTGCATATAAAGCAAATAGCACTAAAACGAGAAGTACTAATACATGCCATTTATAATAATAGAAATAGTAATTGAACTTCTCGTGCCTGGACATGTCTGCAGTCATGGATTTCATTCGCTCTCTTTTACTGCGCAATTTTTCAATAAAATAAAGACCATGACTTTTAGAGGACTTTTCAGAAATGGAATCAGTAACAGTACTTGTATTTTGTTCAGCGGAGTCGGGTTTGCTGCTTTGTGAACCTTTTTCTGAAAAAACAGATTCATCGGTACTGTAATCTGATGTGCTAGAAGTATCTGAAATTGACTTCTCAGGTGAATTTTCATTGATTGAAATTTTGTTTTTGCTTTTTTTCATAATAATGCTCCAATATTAATTTTATATATCAATGATAACAGATGTTTATGAAAAATATCATACCATAGAAACTTAAAATCAAAAAATATAACTTGTACTTGAAAATGTGAAATAAAGAGTGAATTTGTAAAATATGTACAAAAAACTGACCAAAAAACTAAAAAATAACTTGCAATATTTATCAATTTATACTATACTCCGAATATCGCAGGGAATGCGAAATAATTGAATAACAGTTCTTAGACTGTTGTCAAAAGTGATAAAGATGAAGAATATCTGCTTCAATCTGAACAAAATTGATGATCAGGGATTACATGTTTCGGACATGTGATGATGAACCGGATTTTTTGAACAGAGAGATGTGATAATTTTCAGAATTATCAAACATATTAAAGGAGGGTTTTTGATGAAAAAGTTTAAGAAGGCTCTTGCGCTTTCACTTACAGCAGCTATGGGTTTATCACTTGTAGCTTGTGGTAGCAGCAAGAAAGACACAACTGCAGCAACAGAAGCAGCTACAGAGGCAGCTACAGAGGCAGCTACAGAGGCAGCAACAGAGACTGATACAGAGGCTTCAGCCGCTGATGCAACAGCTAGTGCAGCATCTGCAACAGATATCAATGATCTTGATTGGTCAAAGGATGGCAAAACTCTTAATATCCAGGTATGGAATACAGAGTTTGCTGATCGTCTTGCTTCACATCTTCCTAGCTACAAGGCAAGTGATGCTAAAGATTCAACAAAGGGTGGCGTACTTACAACACCTAATGGAGATATCACAGTTAAGTTTACTGTAACACCTACAGATGACAATGCATATCAGAACAACCTTGATGCAGTTCTTCCTAAGAATGCAGATGCAAAGGCTGATGATAAGGTTGATATCTTCCTTGTAGAAGCTGATTATGCACTTAAGTATGTTGATACAGAACTTGCTGAACCAGTTAAGGATCTTGGTATCACAGACGATGAAATTGCTGATCAGTATCAGTATACAAAGGAGATCGTTACTGACTCTAAGGGAAATCTTAAGGGCCTTACATGGCAGGCATGTTCTGCTGGACTTATCTACAACAGAAGCATTGCTAAGGAAGTTCTTGGATCAGACGATCCTGCAGACGTTCAGGATGCAGTTAAGGATTGGGATACATACAAGAAAACAGCTAAGAAACTTGCAGATGCAGGCTATTCTGTAACTTCTTCAGTAAATGATACATATCGTGTATATTCAAACAATGTAACAAAGCCTTGGGTATCTGATGACGGAAAGCTTACAATTGATGACAACATCAAAGCTTGGGTTGATGATTCTAAGGAAGAAATTGACGCTAAGGAAACAAATACATATGATCTTTGGGGCGATGACTGGAGCAAGGGATTCTATCCAGACGGTAAAGTATTCGCTTATTTTGGACCAGCTTGGTTCTTCAATTTCTGCTTAAAGGCAGATGACGCTAAGTCAGTTGCAGCAGCAGGTGGTTGGGGACTCGTAGCAGGACCACAGTCATTCTACTGGGGTGGTACATGGATCTGTGCAGCAGCTGGAAATGATAACCCTGCAGCAATCAGATACATCATGGAACAGATGACTGTTAACCAGAAAGTTATGAAGGAAATCGCTGAGAAAGATTCAGACTGTGTAAACAGCAAGACAGTTCTTGCACAGCTTGCTTCTTCAGATGATGGTAAGCTTGATATACTTGGCGGACAGAACCCATATGAAATGCTTGCAGCTGGTGCTGAAAGTGTTGATATGAGCAATATCTCATCTTATGATCAGGGATGCAACGAGTCTTTCCAGACAGCAATGAAGGATTACTTCGAAGGCAACTCAACATATGATGAAGCTGTTGCAGCATTCAAGCAGGCAGTTTCTGAGAAATATCCGGATCTCTCAGTAGAGTAATACTTCTGCTTGTAGTTATCTTAGTAGTGTAACACATCAGGCGTGTCTGTTTGGCTTAGATCAGACAGGCACGCTTTTTTAAAAAAATGAGATAAGGTGTAGCGGAGGTGGCAGGATGAACAAAGGTTCTAGAAGCAATGTAGTTAAATATAATATTTGGGGCTACATATTCTTAATTCCTTTTGTTGTAATATTCATTATTTTCCAGCTTATTCCACTTGTATCAACAATTTATAACAGCTTTTTTGAACATTATTTTGCAAATGGTATTAAGGAAATCGGACCAACTTTTATAGGATTGCAGAATTATGCTAAATTGTTCTCGGGTGGAGATATTTGGAAATATTTTCGTAATACAATGATTATGTGGATTGCAGGATTTGTGCCACAGATTATTGTGTCATTGTTATTAGCTCAATTATTTTCAGATCCAAGTCTTAGATTAAAAGGAAAACCGTTTTTCCAGACAGTTATTTATCTGCCTAATTTGATTATGGCATCTGCATTTGCAATGCTTTTCTTCGCATTGTTTTCAAATTCAGGTCCTATCAATTCAATGTTGACATCGATTGGAATTTTGAAAGAACCATATAAATTCCTTTCACATACAGGAAGTGCAAGAACACTTGTTGCTATGATGAACTTTATCATGTGGTTTGGTAACACCACAATTCTTCTCCTTGCAGGTATGCTTGGTATTGATACTGAGCTTTATGAGGCAGCAGAGGTCGATGGAGCCACGGCAACACAGGTATTCTTCAGGATTACTCTCCCGCTTCTCAGACCTATTCTTATATATGTTATGATCACATCACTGATTGGTGGTCTTCAGATGTTCGATGTACCTCAGATCCTTACAAATGGTGAAGGTGGTCCTGTAAGAACAACTATGACACTCATCATGTATCTGAACAAACATTTGTACAGTAAGAACTATGGTATGGGTGGAGCCCTTTCAGTTTGTCTGTTCATTTTGACTGGTATTCTCAGTCTGATAGTCTTTAAGTTTAATACTCAAGCAGATAAATAAGGGGGACTAAGAGAATGGATGAATATAAGAATTCAAAAAAAAGTGGTGCTAGCATAGGTACCAGACGAGTGCTTGGGTATGTTGCTCTTGTTATAGCAACTATACTTTGTCTTTTCTGGTTCTATCTTCTGGTTATCAACTCTACACGTTCAAATGCAGAGCTTGGCCGTGGATTTACAGTTATTCCCAGCACACACTTAGGCAAAAACTTTGTAAATGTAGTACATGGACAGCTTCCAATTTTTAATGGTCTTTTAAACAGTTTTATTATTGCAATATGTTCTGCAGCGCTTTCTACGTACTTTTCAACGATGACAGCATTTGCAATTCATGCTTATGACTTTAAACTTAAGAAGTTTATGTTTATGTTTATTCTTGCAATTATGATGATTCCTACGCAGGTAACTGCACTTGGATTCATTGATTTGATGCGTAGATTAAAATTAATGGATACATTTATCCCTCTGATTGTACCGGCTATTGCAGCTCCTGCTGTATTCTTCTATATGAAGCAATTTATGGAGACATCCCTTCCTAAGGAACTCCTTGAATCGGCACGTATAGATGGAGCAAGTGAATTTATTATCTTTAACAGGATAGCACTTCCTCTTATGAAACCGGCTATATCAGTTCAGGCTATTTTTGCTTTTGTAACAAGCTGGAATAATTATTTTACTCCTGCACTTGTTTTAAAGACAGAAAATAGAAAGACTCTTCCAATATTGATTGCAGAGCTTCGTGCTGCGGACTTCCTTAAGTTCGATATGGGACAGGTTTATATGTTCATTACGCTTTCAATTCTTCCTGTTGTTGTTATCTATCTTATTCTTTCTAAGAATATTGTAGGTGGTATGACAGTTGGTTCTGTAAAGGGTTGATGAAAATATTAATCGTATTTGGATGTATTTAAAAGCGTCATATTAAATGATATGTGCCCTGTGAATGGGTACATATCAAGATATGACGCTTTTTATTTTGTAATTTGGAAATAAAGCATAAATGCATTATAATTAATGAGTTCTAATTTATTTATAATTAAATTGAGATGAGATGTTTTGAAACATCTATTAAAAAAATCATATAGATGCAAAGGTGAAAAGAATTAATGAAAGATAAAAGTGCCGATAATCAAAGAAAAGTTAACAATTCTGAACAGTTTGATGCAATTGAAAATGCTTCTGAAATAAATGAAAACGATTACAATAAAATAGATATAAAAGCAATGAACAGGTATGGCAGTGCAACTGAAAATAGTGATAATGTCAAAATGCCACACGGACCTAAGGAAAGATTTTTTAATTTCTGCGATAAATTTGGAGACTTATTTTTACTGAATATATTATTTATATTGACATCAATCCCTGTAATTACTATTGGAGCGAGTTTCACAGCACTCTATTCAGTTATATTTAAAATGGTAGAGAATAAAGAGGGAACTGTTGGAAAACAATATTTTAAAGCGTTTAAAAATAATTTTAAGCCAGCTACAAAAATCTGGGTTATACATATGATTTTGCTTGCGTTAATGTATTACGGTTATACTTCTACAATTGGTGTTGATACGATGATTTCGAAGATTGTTATACCTTTAATCGGATTTGGGATGGTGTTACTTTCGTTTGAAGTTCCTATTGTATTTCCGCTTATAGCTCGATACGAAAATACGACATGGAATTATATAAAAAATTCATTTATAATTTCATTTACTAATCTTGGAATGTGGTTTCGGACATTTTTCTTTTGGGTTTTCCCTTGGATTATTTATTATTTAAGACCATCAATATTTTTGTATACATGGTATTTCTGGCTTATGATATTTGTAAGTGCAATAGCATATCTTTGCTCTATTTCGTTTATTAAGCTTTTTAAGAAACTTGAACAAAAAAAATGTACAGATGATATGGAAGAAAATGATGAGAATTTTGCAGCAGCAGAAGAAGCAAACATGGCAGGTAATAAAGAGAAAACAGAAGAAATAGAAAAAACAGAAGATATTGAGAAAACAAAAGAAAAAGAAATAACAGAAGAATAAATGGAAGAAAATATAAAATAGAAAATAAATGTTAAAATAAAAATATTGGAAATAAGTAAAATTAAAATAATATAAAAATATGAGTAATAAGCAGATAATATATATACAAATATAGAAAATTTTGAAAGAATCCTCCATATATTCATATGGAGGAATTTTTTAAAAAAAGAGTTTTTGCTTTCTGTATAGAATAATAAAAATAGGCGTGCTGAATGTTTGTAAGTTTGAATTAATTCTCTACAACCGCTTGAATAGAAAAGTATCATCAGTATGATAAAGGAGTATAGTTTTGATCAGAGAAGAACTTGAAAAACAGGAACATGAAATTTTATCTGAATATGCGGCATTTAGTGATGAATCACGTGGGAGAGATTTTTATGAAGAACCTTGTGATTTAAGACCTATTTATCAAAGAGATAGAGACAGAATTCTGCATTCTAAGTCATTTCGCAGATTGAAACATAAGACGCAGGTTTTTCTGGCACCATATGGTGATCATTATAGAACCCGGCTTACACATACATTAGAGGTGTCGCAGATTGCCAGAACAATAGCAAAGTCTGTAAAATGCAATGAATCGCTTACTGAAGCGATTGCTTTGGGACATGATATTGGACACACACCATTTGGACATGTTGGAGAGCGGGCGCTGACAAATATAAGCGGTATAAAGTTCAGGCATAATGAGCAAAGTGTCAGAGTGGTTGAATTGCTGGAAAATGGAGGCAAAGGACTTAATCTTACATGGGAAGTACGTGATGGAATATTAAATCATAAAACGAGTTTAAAACCATCAACACTTGAGGGAGATATAGTTAGAATTTCAGATAAAATTGCCTATGTTAATCATGATATAGATGATGGAATAAGGGCTGGAGTTCTTACTGAAGATGATTTACCTGAAGAATGTACAGATGTCCTTGGACATAATACAAGAGACAGAATTAATTCAATTATTTATGATATTGTATATCATACTATTGAAAGCCCACGTGTGAATATGTCGGATGAATTTTGGAATTCACTTATGAATTTGAGAAAATATATGTTTGAGGCACTTTATAAGAACCCGGATGTAAAAGGGGAAGAAGAAAAGGCATACCATATGATAGAAATTCTTTATGGGCATTTTATGAAAAATAAAGATGAAATGCCAGATGAATATGTTCAAATGTTTTCAAAGGGGGAAAAACTTGAACGTGTTGTATGCGATTATATTGCGGGAATGACTGATAATTATGCGGTTGAGTTATTTACAGATATTTATGTGCCGCATGCATGGAAAAAGTATTAAATTTCAGAAGGTTTTAGATAAATGCAAAAAGGGTGTGATTTAGTATGCCATACTATTCAGAAGAAATAGTTAATGATGTAATAGCAAAAAATGATATTGTGGATGTGATGAATGAATATGGTATAGGACTGAAAAAAGCAGGAAGTGAATGGAAATGCTGCTGTCCGTTTCATCATGAAAAGACACCTTCGTTTAGTGTCAGCAGAAGAAAACAGTTGTATCACTGCTTCGGATGTGGAGAAGGTGGAGGAGTTGTTACATTTGTTATGAAGTATGACAACCTTTCATATCTGGAGGCGCTGCAGAAACTGGCTTCAAGAGTGGGAATAAATCTTCCGGAAAGGGAACTTTCGCAGTCTGAAAAAATCAAATTGTCTAAACGGCAGATGCTTTATCAGATAAATGAACAGGCTGCTGTCTACTATTATTATCTGCTGATGCATACTGAAAGAGGTCAGCAGGTAGGACTTAAATATTATAAAGAGATTCGCCGCTTTACTGATGAAACAATAAAAAAATTTCATCTTGGGTATGCTGATATTCAAAGAGATGATCTGTATCAGTTTTTGAAGAAAAAAGGTTACTCAGATGATATTATGAGAGATTCGGGGTTGGTTGATTTTGATGAGAGAAGTGGCGCTCATGACAAGTTCTGGAATCGTGTGATGGTTCCTATTGCTGATATTAATGGAAAAATAATCGGTTTTGGCGGACGAGTTCTTGGAGATGGTAAACCGAAATATATAAATACAAAAGAAACAGATATATTTGATAAGAGCAGAAACCTGTTTGGAATGTATATTGCAAGACACAGCAGAAGAAAAGGAGTTATTCTCTGTGAGGGATATATGGATGTCATATCGCAGCAGCAGGCGGGATTCGATAATGCGGTTGCGTCACTTGGAACCTCATTTACTCAAGGACAGGCTGGTATCATAAAGCGTTATACAAATGAAGTTTATTTAGCATATGACAGTGATGAAGCTGGGCTTAGAGCTGCTTCAAGAGCTATTGAAATTTTAAGAAGTTATGATATGTCACAAAGAGTAATTTCAATGCAGCCATATAAAGATCCGGATGAATTCATAAAAAATCTTGGTGCAGAAGCGTATGACGAGCGTCTCAAAGATGCAAAAACTGGAAGGATATTTGAAATTGAGAGACTGAAAAACAGTTTTGATATAAATGATCCTGAAGAAAAAACAAAATTCATGCATGAAACAGCAGAAATACTTGCTGGTATTACTGATATTGCTGAGAGAAACAATTATATAGATTCAATTT
The DNA here is from genome assembly GCA_937872845.1 of uncultured Lachnospiraceae bacterium. Lineage (GTDB taxonomy): Bacteria > Bacillota > Clostridia > Lachnospirales > Lachnospiraceae > Eubacterium_Q. The sequence goes on from CALMUC010000265.1 coordinate 8,383, forward strand.
CTGCATTGTATGCATTTCATGTTGATGATATGAAAAAACTTGTGACAGAGGCAGGACTGCACAGAAAAAATAAGAATGAAGAAACAGATATAGATAATAATGTTTATAAACATGTTGTAAAGCGTGAAAAGAAAGACCCTTATGTAGAGGCTCAGAAAACTCTTCTGACTATTATGACAAATGAACAGGATTTGTTCAAGAAACTTGATGGAATTGTTACATTGGATGATTTTTCAGATAGTAAAGTTGGAAAGGTTGCCGAATATGTATATGACGAAGTAAATAAAGGGAAAAAAGTTGTTCCTGCTGAAATTCTTAATCATTTTGAAGATGCAGAGATTCAGACAGAGGTAAGTTCGATGTTTACAGAAGAACTCGAATTTGAAGTTGCATATGACGAACTTGAAAAAGCAATTAATGATCTTATTATAAAAATCAAAATTGGAAATATTGAAAAACTTCAGAAAGAAGGTAAAGGGGGGAGTGGGATAGAACTTGCCAGGAAAAAAAATAAGGTTATGCAATTGAAGATACATATTTAAGTTATATATTTAAGTTATATATATGAGTACATAAGAATATAAATAATAGTTTTATGGAGGATCCGTGAAATGGTATCAAATAAGAAAAATGCAGAAGATGAATTATTAAATAAAACAAATGGTGATAAAAATACAAAGGCAAAAAAACGCGTATATTCTGCTGAAGAATTAGGGGAAATTCTTTATAAGGGACTTGATGATATTATATCTCAATATAAAGGGAAAAATGAAATAATGGAAGATATTCTGATAAAGAAATTTGAAGATTACGATATAATGTCAGATGAAACATATATTCAGGCTGCATTTGATTATCTGGAGGATCATGATATACAGGTTGTAGAAGAAGATCTTGACGTAAAAGAAGAAAAGGCAGCAGAAATTGCGGCTGAATCTCTTGCAAAGCTGGGAATAGATACAGATGCAGATATTATTGAAGCTGCCCCAGAACTGGATGATATAGACCCGATAGATGATATTTCTGAAACTGATATTTTGAGTGATAGTACAGATGTAATAATTGGTACAGGAAAAAGCTATCTTGCAGAGGACGAAGAGGAACCTATACATATTATTCCTCACGATTTGGGAGATGAACCAACAGATGATGATTTGAATGATGAAAAACTTAAAGAAGAGGAAGAAGAAGCTACAACAGAACCTGACGATTATGATATGTCAGAATATAATGATAAAAGTGTACTTGAAGATCCTGTGAAGATGTATTTGAAAGAAATAGGAAAGGTCAAACTTTTAACTGCCGAAGAAGAGGTTAAACTTGCAAAACGTATTGAGGCAGGAGATCAGGATGCAAAAAATAAACTTACAGAGGCAAATTTACGATTGGTTGTTAATCTTGCCAAGAAGTATGTACGCCGCGGAATGACTCTTCTTGATCTTATTCAGGAAGGTAATATGGGACTTATCAAGGCAGTAGAGAAATTTGATTATACAAAGGGTTATAAATTTTCAACATATGCTACATGGTGGATACGTCAGGCTATAACAAGGGCTATTGCAGATCAGGCAAGAACAATTCGTATTCCTGTACATATGGTTGAAACAATTAATAAACTCAGACATGTGTCGAGACAGCTGCTTCAGGAACTTGGAAGAGAACCATCTCCAGAGGAAATAGCAGATAAGATGAAGATTCCAGTTGAAAAAGTACGTGAAATTGAACAAATCTCACAGGAACCAAAGTCACTTGAAACACCAATAGGGGAAGAAGAAGACAGTCATTTAGGAGAGTTTCTGCCAGATGAAAATACACTTCCTCCTGATGAAGAAGCATCAAAGGAAATGTTAAAAAATCAGATAGAAGATATTTTAAAAACGCTGACTGATCGTGAACAGCAGGTTATCCGTTTGAGGTTTGGACTTGATGATGGCAGGCAGAGAACGCTTGAAGAGGTTGGA
>CALMUC010000266.1 GCA_937872845.1 uncultured Lachnospiraceae bacterium
TTAGATATATTCTCTGATATAAGTTGAGTATCTGCCTTTGCATCTTCTCCATTAACTTGAAAATTAGTTGTATCATTGGTATCTATATTTTCAATATTAATAAATGCATCCATATTTTCTGAAAATCCAATAGGACAATCATCAGGTATATTTATAACACCAATTAGCTCCAAAATAGCAATTATATATTTTGATTATACAATTATTTGTGATAAAATCAAGAAAGTTTAAACCTAAGGAGGCAGCAAGCTATGGGAATGACAATGACGCAAAAAATACTCGCAGCACATGCGGGAATTGAGTCTGTAAAAGTTGGAGATCTGATTGAGGCGGATCTGGATCTTGTATTGGGCAATGATGTAACTACACCCGTTGCAATAAATGAATTATGTAAATTCAAAAAGAAAAATGTATTCGATAATACAAAAATTGCTCTTGTAATGGATCATTTTACTCCTAATAAGGATATCAAGAGCGCCGAACATGTGAAACAGGTTCGTGAATTTTCAAAGAGTAATGGAATAATTAATTTTTTTGATGTAGGACAAATGGGTATTGAACATGCACTTCTTCCTGAAAAAGGACTTGTGACAGCAGGCGATGCTGTTATCGGTGCGGATTCACATACATGTACATATGGCGCACTTGGCGCATTCTCGACAGGTGTAGGAAGTACTGATATGGCAGCAGGAATGATAACAGGAAAAGCCTGGTTTAAAGTTCCGTCTGCGATAAAAGTTGTTCTTACAGGTGAAAAGAGTGAATGGGTTTCTGGTAAAGATTTGATACTTCATCTGATTGGTAAAATCGGAGTTGATGGAGCTCTTTATAAGTCGCTTGAGTTCACAGGAGATGGCGTAAGTTCTCTCACTATGGATGATAGATTTACAATTTCAAATATGGCAATTGAGGCAGGCGCCAAGAATGGAATTTTCCCGTTTGATGATAAAACGGCAGAATATATTAAGGAGCATTCTACAAAGCCTTATCATATTTATGAGGCTGATGAAGATGCTGAATATGACGATGTAATTGAGATTAAACTTTCTGAACTTCGTCCTACAGTTGCATTTCCTCATCTTCCTGAAAATACAAAGACTGTAGATGAATGCAAGGATATCAGTATTGATCAGGTTGTAATAGGATCATGTACTAATGGACGGATCTCAGATATGAGAATTGCGGCAGATATATTGAATGGTAAAAAAGTGGCAAAGTATTTAAGGTGCATAGTTATTCCTGCCACAGAAGAAGTTTATCTTCAGATGATCAGAGAGGGACTTGCGGAGATATTTATTGAAGCAGGAGCTATTGTGTCAACACCGACATGTGGACCTTGTCTTGGAGGACACATGGGAATTCTTGCATCTGGTGAAAGAGCGGTTTCCACTACAAATCGAAATTTTGTAGGTAGAATGGGAGCCATTGATTCTGAAATTTATCTTGCCAGCCCGGCGGTTGCTGCGGCATCTGCCATAACTGGTAAAATCAGTTCACCTGAAGAAGTTATGAATTAATTACTGAAGGAGGATTTTATTCATGAAAGCACATGGAATGGTACATAAATATGGAGATAATGTTGATACAGATGTCATAATTCCGGCAAGATATCTTAATTCATCAGACCCAAATGAACTTGCATCAAAATGTATGGAGGATATAGATAAGAATTTTGTAAAAAGAGTAAAAGCCGGAGATATTATGGTTGCCGGAAAAAATTTTGGATGTGGTTCATCAAGGGAACATGCACCAATAGCGATTAAGGCAAGTGGAATTGCCTGTGTTATTGCTGATACATTTGCACGCATATTTTATCGTAACTCAATTAATATAGGACTTCCTATTATCGAATGCCCTGCAGCTGCAGAAGAAATAAAGGCATCAGATGTTGTAGATATTGACTTTGATTCAGGAAAAATTACAGATGAGACAACCGGAAAAATATATCAGGGGCAGTCATTTCCTCCGTTTATGCAAAAAATCATTACTTCCGGCGGACTTATTAATTATATTAATTTGAAGGAGGACTGATATAGAATGATTTGTAATATTGCAGTAATAAAAGGAGACGGAATTGGTCCTGAAATCGTAACTGAAGCAGAAAAGGTTCTTCTTGCTGTAGGGAAAAAATATGGTCATACATTTAATTTTACAGATATTTTGATGGGTGGATGTTCTATTGATAAATATGGCATACCACTTACTGATGAAACAATTGAAACAGCAAAAAGAAGTGATGCTGTACTTATGGGATCAATAGGCGGAAATACTCAGACATCACCTTGGTATCGTCTTTCACCGGATAAACGACCGGAAGCCGGACTTTTAAAAATACGTAAGGCTTTAGGGCTTTTTGCAAATCTAAGACCTGCATATTTATATCCGGAATTAAAAGATGCATGTCCGCTTCGGGAGGCTGTAGCAGATAAAGGCTTTGATCTTTTGATAATGAGAGAACTTACCGGAGGACTTTATTTCGGAGATCGTTATACAAAAGTTATTGATTCGGTAAAAACGGCGGTTGATACACTTTCATATAATGAGAATGAGATTCGTCGTATTGCGAAGAAGGGATTTGACGTTGCAATGAAGAGGAGAAAAAAAGTAACACTTGTTGATAAAGCAAATGTACTTGATTCTTCGAGACTTTGGAGAGAAATAACTTCTGAGGTGGCAAAAGATTATCCTGATGTTACATTTGAAACGATGCTTGTAGATAACAGCGCTATGCAGCTTGTAAAAGATCCGTCACAATTTGATGTTCTTCTTACGGAAAATATGTTTGGCGATATACTTTCAGATGAAGCATCTCAGATTACGGGATCTATAGGAATGCTTCCGTCAGCATCATTAAATGAAACCAAATTTGGACTTTATGAACCATCAGGAGGATCAGCACCTGATATAGCAGGAAAAAATATTGCAAATCCTATAGCTACAATTCTTTCTGCTGCTATGATGCTAAGATATACATTCGATTGTGATACAGAAGCAGATGACATTGAAAATGCAGTAAAGCAGGTTTTGAGTGAGGGATATCGCACTGTTGATATTGCACGGCATGGAGAAAAAAAGATAAGCAGCACTACAGAAATAGGTTCGGCTGTAGCAGAACGGATTTAGGTAAAATGATATTTGGATAGTATTGATATTTATTATGAATTTAAAGCAAGGAGGAACATTGAGATGAAGAGTGATAATGTAAAAAACGGAGTGCAGCAGGCACCTGCGAGATCGCTTCTTAATGCATTAGGATTTACTAAGGAAGAATTGAAAAAACCGCTAGTTGGAATTGTCAGTTCTTATAATGAAATTGTACCTGGTCACATGAATCTTGATAAAATTACAAATGCAGTAAAACTTGGAGTTGCAGAAGCTGGAGGCGTACCTGTTATGTTCCCAGCAATTGCAGTTTGTGACGGAATTGCAATGGGACATATTGGAATGAAATATTCACTTGTATCCAGAGATCTTATTGCAGATTCAACAGAAGCAATGGCTATCGCACATCAATTTGATGCACTTGTCATGATTCCGAATTGTGACAAAAATGTACCGGGACTTCTTATGGCAGCAGCAAGAGTTAATGTTCCGACAGTTTTTGTATCTGGAGGACCGATGCTGGCAGGACATGTCCTTGGACAGAAGAAGAGTCTTTCTGCTATGTTTGAAGCAGTTGGACAATATACAGCAGGGACATTGGATGAGGCTGGACTTGAAGAATTTGAAGAAAAAGTATGCCCTACTTGTGGTTCATGTTCAGGAATGTATACAGCAAATTCAATGAACTGCCTTACTGAGGCAATCGGAATGGGTCTTCCTGGAAATGGAACTATACCTGCAGTTTATTCTGCAAGGCTCCGTCTTGCAAAGGAAGCTGGATATGCAGTTATGGATCTTTATAGAAAAAATATCCGCCCAAGAGATATAATGACCAAGGAATCTATAATAAATGCACTTACTGTTGATATGGCACTTGGATGCTCAACAAATTCAATGCTTCATCTACCGGCAATTGCACATGAGATAGGCTTTGATTTTGATATATCATATGCAAATCCGATAAGTGAAAAAACACCAAATTTGTGTCATCTTGCTCCTGCCGGACCTACACATATGGAGGATTTATATGAAGCAGGAGGAGTTTATGCAGTTATAAAGGAATTACTTGATATAGGCCTTATAAATGGAGAATGTATGACAGTTCTTGGTAAACCGATAAAGGAAACGGTAAAGAACTCGGTTAATAAAAATCCTGAAGTAATCAGACCTGTTGATAATCCTTATACGAAAACAGGCGGTCTTGCTGTCCTTAAGGGCAATCTTGCACCTGATGGATCTGTCGTTAAACGTTCAGCTGTTGCACCTGAAATGCTGAAGCACAGTGGACCGGCAAAAGTATTTGACAGTGAGGAAGATGCAATTGCCGCAATACTTGGCAAAAAGATATGTGAAGGTGATGTCGTTGTTATTCGTTATGAAGGTCCTAAAGGCGGTCCAGGTATGAGAGAAATGCTGAATCCTACCTCTGCAATTGTGGGAATGGGACTTGGATCAACCGTTGCGCTTATAACTGATGGACGTTTTTCCGGAGCATCAAGAGGTGCTGCCATTGGTCATGTTTCTCCAGAAGCAGCTGTGGGAGGACCAATTGCATTGGTAAAAGACGGAGATAATATAACTATTGATATAGATAATCTCTCTATAAATCTTGATATTTCCGATGAAGAAATGTTACGGCGCAGAAAAGAATGGAAACCAAGAAAACCAAGTATAACGACAGGCTATCTTGCGAGATATGCTTCGCTGGTTACATCAGGAAACAGGGGAGCTGTTCTGGAAATTCCCGGAACAAAACAGGACTAATAATATATATAAAGGAGAAGCTGTATGAAGCAATTAACAGGTTCAGAAATAGTTGTTGAATGTCTGAAGGAACAAGGTGTTGATACAATATTCGGTTATCCGGGTGGAGCAATTCTTAATATTTATGATGAATTTTATAAACATTCAGATGAAATTACACATATTCTCACATCACATGAGCAGGGAGCAGCACATGCTGCTGATGGATATGCAAGAGCTACCGGTAAGGTTGGAGTTTGTTTTGCAACATCGGGACCTGGAGCTACAAATCTTGTCACCGGAATAGCAACGGCATATATGGATTCAATACCTGTTGTAGCAATTACTGCAAATGTTGGTGTTGCACTTCTTGGAAAAGATTCTTTTCAGGAAATAGATATTGCCGGAGTGGTTATGCCTATCACAAAGTATAGTTTCATCGTAAAAAATGTACATGAACTTGCGGATACAATACGACGGGCATTTAAAATTGCAAAGAGTGGAAGACCTGGACCGGTTCTTATAGATATAACGAAGGATGTAACTTCAAGCAAGGCGGACTACGAATTCAGAAAACCGGAAAGTATACTTCCTGTTACAGATACTATAAGAAGTCAGGATATAAAAGAAGCAATAGAGCTTATCAATGATTCTAAGAAACCTTATATTCTTGCCGGTGGCGGAGTTACAATTTCCGGTGCATCTGAAGAATTAAGAAAACTTGTTAATAAAACAGATGCAATGGTGGCGGATACGCTTATGGGAAAGGGCGCATTTGACGGAACTGATAGGCACTATACAGGAATGATTGGTATGCATGGAACTAAAGGATCAAATTTCGGTGTCAACAAGGCAGATCTTCTGATAGCTGTCGGGTGTCGTTTTTCAGATCGTGTGCTTGGAAACGCTTCTAAATTTGCAAGAAATGCAAAACTGCTTCATATAGATATTGATGCAGCTGAAATAGGGAAGAATATTGATGTTGATGCAAGTGTTGTCGGAGATGCGAATGAAATTCTAAAGATGATAAATGCAGGCATTAAAGTAAACAAGAAACCGGAATGGGTAGATGAAATCAGTAACCTTGCCAATGAAAATCCTCTGACATATGATATGAAAGATTTAACTGGACCGGCTGTAATAGATGATATTTATAAGCAGACATCAGGAGATGCTATTATTGCAACTGATGTAGGTCAGCATCAAATGTGGGCTGCTCAATACTATAAGTATAAGAAACCTTGCCAGCTGCTTACATCAGGCGGTCTTGGAACGATGGGATATGGACTTGGCGCTGCAATAGGTGCAAAAGTCGGATGTCCGGATAAAACAGTAGTTAATATAGCTGGAGACGGATGCTTCAGAATGAATATGAATGAACTTGCAACAGCTTCGCGTTCAAATGTTCATATTATTGAAATTGTAATTAATAATCATGTTTTAGGAATGGTTCGTCAGTGGCAGACACTTTTCTATGGCAAACGTTATTCAAGTACAGATCTTCATGATAAAGTTGATTTTGTGAAATTATCTGAGGCACTTGGTGCAAAAGCCAAGGCTGTAGATACTGTAGAAGATTTTCATAAGGCATTTTCCGAGGCTCTTTCCGGAGAAGGACCATATGTTATAGAATGCCGTATAGGCGAAGATGATAAAGTGTGGCCTATGGTTGCACCTGGTACAGCTATTGAGAGTTGTTTTGATTCAGATGATGGCCTAAAAAAATAAAACTTATATAAAATATATAAGTATTAAATGATAAATTATAATCATTTTAAAATTTAGGCTATGAATTTGCGTTTTTAAGTGTATAATAGTAGCGTCTGTTATTTCAGACACTAACTTTAGTATGGAGGAATAAAGAAATGGCAAGAGTTTACAACTTTTCAGCGGGACCATCAATGTTACCGGAAACAGTTCTTAATACAGCCGCATCTGAAATGCTTGATTATCATGGAAGCGGAATGAGTGTTATGGAAATGTCTCATAGATCAAAATGGTTCCAGGATATTATTGACCAGGCAGAAGCAGATTTGAGAGAACTGATGAACATTCCTGATAATTATAAGGTTTTGTTCCTTCAAGGCGGTGGCAATCAACAATTTGCTGCTGTACCTATGAACCTTATGAAAAATGGGGTTGCAGATTATATAGTCACTGGTCAATGGGCAAAAAAAGCAGCAAAAGA
>CALMUC010000267.1 GCA_937872845.1 uncultured Lachnospiraceae bacterium
GATACATTTATTTGACTTCAATAAAAATGGTGTATGCCATACTCACTAAGTATAACATACACCATTAATATTTAATTATTTTCTATATTTATCATCACCTGATAACCATCATCCGTCCATACTTTAAGAACAGCCGGCTCTTTCGATTTGACATCCTTCCATCGAACTACTGCCAGAGCGCTTCCATCAAATGTTGTTACTGAATCAGAAAAATAGTCCTCCTCACTAGAAGGATTAGCTGTACCAAATCCTTCCAGCACACCATTTCCTACAACACTAGCATGAAGCAGTCTTTTTTCAGCTTCCTGTGAATTAATTGTGCCATTATCATCTACAAGCCATATCTTGATATATGCTATATTCCTCTCATTCTCAGTTACACGACACACTTTTAGCTTTGTTACTGATTTTGCTGTAGAAAGCTCATATTCACCCAGTTTCCTATCTTTCTGATATGCAACTGCCTTTAAAGTTCCCGGTTCATATGGCACTTCATAAGATGCTGTAAAATGATTTTCTCTTCCTGCCGGTTTTCTTCCAAGCGATTTATCATTCAGAAAAAGATCTACTTCATCACCTGATGAATAAACATCCACATTTGCCGTTGTCCCTTCAAATCCCTTCCATGTCCAGCTACTGATGTTATCCTTAAACATCCATGCAGTTTTACCAGCTGTCTGTCCTGCGTGTTCAAGTCTCTCGACCGCAATATATGGTTTATCTGTCAGACCATACACTATTTCCCTAAAATAGCTGATTGGTCTTCGATTTCCAATCAAATCAATATCCCCGATATATCCCAGTCTCTCAGGATAAATACTTGTGAAATTTGCATTTCCATCATAATGGAATATTCCTACACCAGCCTCGCCTATATAGTCGTAACCGGTCCATGTAAAGTCTCCAATTACGTGTGGATAAGTTTCAACAAGCTTCCAGAGATTTTCTATGTCAGCCGGATATGTTTCCGTACCGAGGACCGTTTTAGCAGGATGTAGTTCATGCTCCAGCTCATATCTTCCACTTAAATAGTTGAGTCCTGTTATATCGCAGCTTTGCGAACATTCTTCAAGTGCTTCTGAAACAAGCGGATGCTTTGCAAAAAACTCTCCTTTTTCACCTGACATCAGACTCATAAAACTGTTTAATGCATTGCTTCCTCCTCCGCTTCCACTTCCATGTGAATCCATTCCAAATTTTTCTGCAACATCCCTCATAATAAAGCCAAGACGCCTGCCTGCACAGTTTAATCCATTCAATGCATTCGTTGTATATCTGGTATTATCGAGCTCATGGAATTTATTGCATAGCATTCTGTTTATCCAGGCTCCCTGCTTAGTTCCTGCTTCCTGTATCTCATTTCCAACTGAATAAATAATAACCGATGGATGATTATAGTCTTTTTCAACCATATGATTAATCCACTGATTATATTCATCTTCAAAAATATCGGAGAAATCATATGTATTTTTTTCCTTGTCCCACATATCCGTCAGCTCGTCCATAACCAGAATTCCAATATGATCACACGCATCAAGCATTGCTCTGCTCATTGGGTGATGTGCACTTCTTATAGCATTAAAGCCCGCTTCCTTCAATCTCTTGCAACGGTACCATTCTGCCTCCTTAAATGTCTCAGCACCTATCACGCCATTATCATGATGTATACAGGTTCCTCGCAGCTTAACTGTCTCACCATTTATCTGCAATCCATGTACAGGATCTAGCGCCAATACACGTATTCCAAAATTAGAAACTGCTTCATCACATATTTTATCATCAAACTTTGTCGTTATATGACACTCATATAACGCCGGCTGTTTTGGACTCCATTTCTTCGGATGTTCAATCGGTATTTGTACACGCACTGTCTGCATTTGCTCTGAGCGAAATACTACTCTTTGCGTATCCGATGCAGTTTTCTGCCCATCTTTTTTTATTTCAATCAGACATTCTGCCTCTAATCCATGTCCAATAATGTTTTTCAACTGCGCACACACCTCTATAACCGCCATGTCATCATTCACTGACAATGTTGTAATACGCAGCTTATCATGTGAAATATATACATCTTTTCCGGTCCACAGATTGACATCTCTGTAAATTCCTGAGCCTGAATACCATCTGCTGTTAGGCTGTTTACTGTTATCGACATCTATTCTTATAATATTCTCATGCTCATAGCTTATCCATGGCTTTAAGTCAACCGAAAAACCCATATATCCATTACGATTCACTGCCGCTAGCGATCCATTAATCCAGACTCTTGCAATTCCATAAATTCCTTCAAATTCCAGAAATACATCCTGCTTTTTCCACTCATATTGAGCCATAAATTTTTTTTCGTATGTATACACACCTCCTGGATAAAATCCACTCTGTGCTCCTGAAGGACAGTCCTTATCTCTTTTTTCACGAATCATTGCATCGTGAGGGAGTGTAACAGCAACTGCATTACTGTTCCCATAAAAGGCTTTTAATCTGTCAGCCTGATCAGCTTTTTCAAATGTCCAGTCCTTATTAAAATTATGACACTGCATACTTCATTCCTCTTTCAATCTGTTAGTCTGCTTGTTCTGCTCTTTCCATGTCAATTCTCTTATTTTCCTTTTCCACCTTCATTAGACCAAGAAGAATGGTAATTACAACACCAAGAATTACAGGGATTGTGATATACATACTGAAAATCATATTTGTAGCTGCTGCGGTCTGAGTTGCAGCTTTTCCGGCATATCCTGCTGCATGCAATAGCCAGCCTACAGCCGCAGTACCAATTCCACCACCAACTTTTACTCCAAGTGATGAACAGCTAAACATCATTCCATCAATATGTACCCCTTTCGTACGATAGGTATATCCGCTGATTTCAGCAATCAGGGCATTTAATGTTCCCGACATTGTTCCGGCAAATGTTCCCTTAAGGAACATAAAAAGTAACATCATCGGTAAATTCTTCTGCATCGCAAAAATAATTAGAAATATTCCTAAGATATCACTGATTACATATCCCCAGAAATTAACCTTTTGCATGCTTCCGGTCTTCTTTACAAGAATCGGAGTAAAAATAAGTGCAATTATTACAGGGAACATCTTCATCATTGAGAACAGTCCAAGTAATGAACCATTTCCAAGTACATGTTTCATAAAATAAATAGCTGAGCCTGTTGTAAGATTACTCATGAAATAATAAACAATATAAATTGCAACAATTAAAATATAGTATTTGTTACTTATAAGTAACTTCAAAGACTCAACAAAACCTATTTTGTCATTCTTCGGTTTTTGTGTATCCTCAACTGCTGCACTACCTTCTTCCGGTAACTCCTTAACACACAGGCAGCTTATAGTGTTGACACCAAGTCCGATTACACCACATATAACAGCAACCATACGCCATCCTGCAGCTCCACCGCCAAAGGCATCAACTGCACCTGTTACTGCAAATCCCATTACAATATTTGTAGCAACTGCAAACATGAAACGTATTGATCCAAGCTGAACCCTTTCATTCTTGTTTCTGGTAATAAGGGCTGATAATGCTGAATATGCTATTCCGTTTGCTGTATAAAAGATAGCATTGAGTGCTGTATAAAATGCGAAGAAATACGCATATTGTGCAGTTTCACTCATTCCACCCGGAATTGAAAACAACAGCACCAGACAAAGTGATACGCCTATCTGTGCATACAGCATCCATGGTCTTGCCTTTCCAAGCTTTGACTTAGTGCGATCGATTAAATTTCCAAATATCACATCTGAA
>CALMUC010000268.1 GCA_937872845.1 uncultured Lachnospiraceae bacterium
CCTACACGACGCTCTTCCGATCTGGCTGCACAGTTTGGAATTTTCTTTACATTAAGTATGGCGTGTCTTCTTGGGTTTGATGTAAAAGATGCAGCGTCCATAGCAATAATTGGTGCAGCAGATGGACCTACATCTATTTTCGTTGCTAATTATTTTGGAACTAAATATATCGGAGCGATAATTGTGGCGGCATATTCTTATATGGCGCTTGTGCCGATTGTACAGCCACCCGTTGTAAAACTTCTTACAACAAAAAAGGAAAGACTTATCCGTATGCCTTATAAAGCAAACCAGGTATCGAAGAAAACAAAGATAATATTTCCTATTTTCGTTACAATTTTAACAGGACTTATAGCACCAAATGCAGTTGCCCTGATTGGATTCTTAATGTTTGGCAATCTTATAAGGGAGTGCGGTGTCCTTGATTCTCTGTCTGAAAGTGCACAGCATGAACTTGCAAATCTTATTACACTTTTTCTTGGCATTACTATTGCGGAAAAAATGCAGGCTGCCGCATTTTTAAATGCAAATACACTTTTGATATTACTTCTTGGACTTGTTGCATTCATTTTTGATACGGCAGGCGGTGTGATTTTTGCGAAGATTCTGAATTTGTTCTTGAAGGAAAAGATAAATCCGATGATAGGCGCAGCCGGAATTTCGGCATTTCCTATGTCGTCACGCGTTATTCATAAGATGGGACTTGCAGAGGACAAGACAAATTTTCTTCTCATGCAGACAGTTGGTGTAAATGTTTCAGGACAGATTGCGTCGGTAATTGCAGGCGGAATGATTTTGAACCTGATAGCAAAATAAGGAGGTTCTCACTATGATAAATGTAGATGCATTTTTAAAGTCCCTTCCGATTATGGGGAAAGGGCTGCTTGGAATATTTATTGTCACAATTCTTATAATTATTGGAATCTATATTATGAACTGGCTCACGAAGAGCAAGGATAAAAAAGAAGATTGAAATTTCAGGCAGCAAATCAGACTGAACAGATAATAAAATATGAATAACATGTATTTGTCAAAAAAAGCAATTGCGGAATATGACAGATAAAGGATAAAATGGTTGCGAGAGCTGCATTGTTTTAATGTAGGTTTTGCAGCCATTTTATCATGAAAGGAAGTATTGATATGGCATGTACAACAATTCTTGTAGGTAAGAAGGCATCTTATAATGGAGCAACTTTGATGGCCAGAAATGATGATTCGGGATCTGGACATTTTATGCCTAAGAAATGGACGGTTATAAATCCAAAAGATCAGCCGGTTATGTATAAATCAGTGATTTCACATGTTGAAATAGAACTTCCGTCAGATCCGCTCAGGTATACATCTATGCCAAATGCGGTTTCAGGAGAGGGTATATGGGCAGCTGCCGGTGTTAATTCAGCAAATGTATCTATGACGGCTACTGAGACAATAACTTCAAATGAAAGAGTACTTGCAGCGGATCCGCTGGTTTTATATAATCCGTCTGAATATAATGATAACGATGTATATAAGCTTGCAATGGAAAATACTATAAAGAGAAAAAGTGAACAGTCAAAAAATGAACATCAGGAATCCGATTCTGAAGGTACACCGGGAGGAATAGGGGAGGAAGATCTTGTTGCGATAGTACTTCCTTATATTAAGACAGCAAGAGAAGGTGTTATCAGATTAGGAAAACTTCTGGAAACTTACGGAACATATGAAATGAATGCAGTAGGATTTTCAGATGTAAATGAAATATGGTGGCTTGAATCGATTGGAGGGCATCATTGGATTGCAAGACGTGTGCCTGATGATTCATATGTGATAATGCCAAATCAGTTTGGTATAGATGAATTTGACATTGCAGATGCATTTGGTGAACAAAATGATTTTATGTGCTCTGATGATCTTTGCGAATTCATGATGAAGTATCACCTTCAGCTGGAAATGGATAAGGATCTGGATGAAATGGATGGAGTTTTCAATCCGCGTCTTGCATTTGGAAGTCATGATGATTCAGATCACTGCTATAATACTCCGCGTGCATGGTACATGGCGCGTTATTTCAATCCTGATTCATATGTGTGGGATGGCGTGGATGCAGATTTTACGCCAGAGTCAGATGATATACCATGGAGCCTTATACCAGAGCATAAGATAACGTCTGAGGATGTAAAGTACATTTTATCAAGTCATTATCAGGGAACCCCATTTGATCCGTATGGCAGGTATGGTGATCACAGTGAGAACGGTAAATATCGTTCGATAGGAATAAACAGAACTGATTTTATGGGACTTATGGAGTCACGCAGAGATGTGCCAGAGCCTTGCTGTGTTATTGAGTGGATTGCATTTGCTTCAAATGCCTTTAATGCAATGGTGCCTTTTTATGCAAATGTAACTAAAACTCCAAAGTATATGAATGTTACCGGTGGAACAGTTACGACTGAAAGCTTTTACTGGACAAGCCGTATGATTGCTGCACTTGCGGATGGAGCGGACAAACACACAGGAAAAGCTCTTTTTGCAATTGAAACATATCAGCAGGATGTTCAGTCAAAAGGACGTCATATTATTGAAAAGACGGATGATATGCTCCGCGAAAAGAGAAGCAGACTTGCGGTGACAAAAATCATGGAGAAAGCAAATGAAGAAATTGCAGAAATGCTGAGAGCAGAAGCTGACAAGGTTCTGAAGGCGGTACTTGATGAAGCAAGCAATAATATGAAGAATCAGTATTCAAGATCAGATGCTTAAGAGAGGATAATTAAAATGAAATTTCGACCTTGTATTGATATCCACAATGGAAAAGTAAAACAGATAGTAGGAGGTTCGCTCAGTGATGAAAAAGGGGCTGAAGAGAACTTTGTATCGGAGGCAGGTGCTGATTTTTATGGATTTATGTACCGCATGAATAACCTTGAAGGCGGACATATCATTTTACTTAATAAAGCAGGAACGCCCGAATATGATATGGATGTTGAGGCAGCAAGAAAAGCGATGAAGGCTTTTCCCGGCGGATTCATGATAGGCGGCGGCGTGACTTCTGAAAATGCAAATGGATTTATAAGACTCGGGGCATCAAAGGTTATTGTGACAAGTTATGTATTTGCTGATGGGAAAGTTGACTTCGACAGGCTTGGGGAGCTTGTGACAGCAACAGGAAAACATCATATTGTGCTTGATCTGTCATGCCGTAAGAAAGATGGAAAGTATTATATTGTGACGGATCGCTGGCAGAAATTTACTGAGACAGAGCTGAATCATGAAACGCTGAGTGAACTCAAAAAATATTGTGCTGAATATCTGATTCATGCGGTTGATGCCGAGGGCAGAAAGCAGGGTGTGGACACAGAACTCCTTGAACTTCTTGGATCATGGGAAGGAGGGATTCCAATAACTTATGCGGGCGGCGTTTCATCATTTGATGATCTTGCAAAAATAAAAGAAATAGGAAAAGGAAAAATAGATGTTACAATTGGAAGCTCACTTTCAATCTTTGGCGGGGATATGAATTTTGCAAAAGTGCTTGAATATATAAATGAGTAGATTTTGCTTGTGAGAATGGTATTTATGATAATGTTATTTATGTGGAGGGCGTTCATGAAAAAAATGGTTATAAAGAAAAGACTGTTTTCAGCAATTCTTGCTGCAGTAATGGTAACATCGCTTGTTTCGTGCGGAAATGCTTCAACGGAGAAAACGGCAGCTTCAACTGCAGAAGCGGTAAATGAAACAAAAACAGATACATCATTTGCGGCGTCAGAAGGTTCTGCAGAGATTGAAACGGCATCAGAGGCAGAGGATAAGGCTAAAAATGAAAACGATAAACCTGCAGCAGGAGATGTAATTGTTGATCTGGATTTCAGCAGCGGAACAGAGGGATTTGATGATTATACTAATGGCGGGGAAATGAGCCTTGGAGGAAGTAAAGGGGAACTTGTTGCAACTATAAAGAAAACAGGAACTCTTGATTATGCAAATCAGGCTTTCTGGGATGGCTTTAAACTTGTTCAGGGTGTCAGATATACATATAGTTTTGACATTCATTCAGATATTGACAGGACTGTAGAATATCGGATACAGATGAATGGTGGAGATTATCATGCATATAAAGGTGAAAAGATTAAAGTAGGATCTGATGTTCAACATGTCAGTACAGATTTTGAAATGACAGAAGTGAGTGATCCGGCACCAAGAATTGTTTTTAATATGGGACTTGAAGAAGGAATGGATGAAAATACGCCAGAGCATAAAGTTTATATTGATAATATCAAGCTTGTTGTAAAAGACTCTTCAAATGCGTCTGAAACAGATGCGCTTGCTGTACCGCCTGTTGTTACGACGAATCAGGTTGGATATAATGTAAATTCAGATAAAATGGTATTTACAACAGATACATCAGAAAAGACATTTGAAGTCATTAATGCGGATACCGATAAGAGTGTTTACAGTGGAAAATTCGGAAAGGCTGTTAAAGATCAGGGAACTGAGGCAGAAGTCAAGAGCGGAAGTTTTACGGATATGAAGGATGAAGGAACATACTATATTAAATCGGGGAAAGGTGTATGCACTTATAAATTTAAAATAGGGAGTGGAGCACTTGATGATATAATGAAGTCTGCGGTCCTTATGCTTTATAAGCAACGATGTGGAACTGCAACAGATAAAACCGCAGCTGGAGATTTTGCACATCCGGCGTGTCATACTGGCAGCGCTGTAATTTATGGAACAAACGAGAAAAAAGATGTAACTGGCGGATGGCATGATGCAGGAGACTATGGAAGATATGTGGTTTCAGGTGCAAAAACGGTGCAGGATCTGATGCTTAGTTATGAAAATTACAATATTAAAGATGATAATTACGGAATTCCAGAAAGTAAAAATGGTATACCTGATATCCTTGATGAGGCAAGATACGAACTTGAATGGATGATGAAAATGCAGGATGAGAAAACAGGTGGAGTATACCATAAGGTGACGTGCAGGAATTTTCCTGAAACTGTTATGCCGGAGGATGAAACGGATGAACTTATAATTTCACCGGTTTCAGCTGCGGCAACGGGTGATTTTGCGGCAGTTATGGCTAAGGCATCTCGTATTTATGCGAATTATGATAAAGATTTTTCAGGAGAGACATTGGCGGCGGCAGAAAAAGCATGGGATTATCTTAAAGATGGCAAAAATACTGGAGGATTTACAAATCCGGATGGCATTGTAACTGGTGAGTATCCGGATACAAAAACAGATGATGAGATTTTCTGGGCAGCATCAGAAATGATGTTAAGTGAAAACACAGACCCGCAGATTGAAAAATATGTAAAACAGGGACTTGGACTTGGTAAAAACGGTGAAGACGACAAGGTGACATGCAGTTATGGATGGGCAAGTGTCGGTGGTTATGGAATTTCCGATATTGCAAATTATAGTGGAAAAAATGTAAAGTCAGATGTAAAGAAGTACCAGGCTGTGGCAAAAAAACTTTTGACGGATGATGCAGATTCAATTATTAAGGTGGCAGATCAATCAGCATATCATATATCATTTGCGGGATTATACACATGGGGTTCCAATATGGAAATTGCAGATGATGGAAAGGAACTGATGCAGGCTTATATTGCGACAGGTGATGAAAAATATAAGACTCTAGCTGCAGACCAGTTGAATTATATCCTGGGTTCGAATCCTTTGGGATACTGTTTTGTGACAGGGTTTGGAACTGTGAGTCCGAAAAATCCGCATCATAGACCGTCACAGGTAAAAGGAAAGGCAATGGATGGCATGCTTGCAGGAGGGGCAGACAGTTTGCTGGAAGACCCATATGCAAAGGCTGTTCTGAAAGATCAGGCTCCTGCGCTTTGTTACGCGGATAATGCAGAGAGCTATTCTACAAATGAAGTAACGATTTATTGGAATTCAGCATTGATTTATCTTCTGGCGGCATATACACAGGCATAAATTATATATTCTGAAAGGGTTTTGCAGCTGCATATGGAATCGAAAATGGAATTCGAAAATAAAATAAAAGAAAATGTCATGGGTGAAGATGAACTGAACAAAATGCGCATGGAGTTCGGACTTGAACCATTTAATAATACTGCATCAGGAATAAAAGAATCCGAGTCTGAAAAAAAGACATCATTGTTAAAAGAATCTGGATCTGGCGAGTCTGAAGTGACGACATATGGAACAAAAGAATCCGTTTCAGATAGAGCTGAAGAAATGACAGATGTTCTGAAAGCAGAGAATAAGAACGCAAAAGCAGAGAATAAGAACGCAGAAGCAGAGACTGCAGAAGGTCATGATATAAAAAATAAATGGCTTTCAAGGAATTGGTCGTGGGTGACAGCTTCATTGATGACAGCAGTTTTTATGATTATTGTAATGGTGGCAATGAGGATTGCGCCTTTTGGATCTAATTCATTTACGCTTGTTGATTCGATGCATCAGTATGTTCCATTTTTCAGTGACTTTCAGGGCAAGATAAAAGAAGGAGGAAGCCTTTTTTATACATGGAATGTCGGAGGTGGACAGAATTTTCAGTCTCTTCTGCTCTATTATATGGCATCGCCTCTTAATCTTCTGATGTTATTATGCAGCAGGTCTGCAATTCCGGGAATGATGTCCTGTATAATTGTATTAAAAATTATTTTTTCGGCAGGATCTTTCGGATATTATCTTTCCAGAAAAGAGAACAGGATTTCAAACAATCCGGTAATAACTTCATTTGCGCTTGGATATGCATTAAGTTCATATATGGTTGGATATTTCTGGAATATAATGTGGCTTGACTGCATCATGGTATTTCCGCTGGTTATTTTAGGATATGACAGGCTTATAAGAAAATCAGATCCGAGGATGTATATACTTGCACTTTTTTATTGTCTTTTTACAAATTATTATATTGCATATATGATATGTATCTTTCTGGTTCTCTGGTTTCTGGCAACAGGGCATAAGAGTGTTAAAAAGTTCTTTACAGACGGGCTGAAATTTGCAGCTTGTTCGATACTTTCTGCCGGGATGGCGGCACTTTCACTGATTATGGCATACCTTGCTATAATGAAAACGGCATCAGCAGGAACTAAAATGCCGGAATGGGGATGGTATCAGGACATATTCAGTCTTTTGAAACATATGTTTTTACTCAGTGCACCTATTACAAATGAAACGTTTGATGGTAATGCAAATATTTATTGTGGAACATTTATTATGATTCTTATATTCATATATGTTTTCACGTCAGGTATTTCAATTATTGAAAAATTAAGAAAGATACTGCTTTTTGCTTTTCTTATAATAAGCATGAATAATGTTGTACTTAATTTTATATGGCATGGGTTTCATGATCAGTATGGTATACCAAACCGTTTTTCATTTTTATTTATATTTTTAATGCTTGATATGGCTTATGAAGCAATCAGACGTATAAAGAAAACCGGAGCATTGACTGTAATTGCAGGTGCGTTGTTCATGGGAGCGTTCATTGCGGCAGTTGCAGGATATTCTGACATGACAGGAATCATTTCAGAAAAAGGCATTGTCGCTGTAATTTCAGCTCTGGTTATTGTCTATACGGTGATTTGTGCACTTACTGCTGCCGGGAAAATAAAAATAACTTATGGAACGATAATTCTTTCCGTGATTTTCACTGCCGAAATTTTCACAAATGCCGGAATCGGTTTCGGAAATAATGGATATGCGGATGCAGGATATTATACTCAATATACTTACAAGATGGAAAAATCTTTGAAAAATGTGAGAAATAAAGAATTGGCAGATGGCAGCAGACTGGTACGAGAAGACATGGTGAATCCGGTAATGCTCGATGAATCGAGTTATAACAGAATGAGAAGTCTTGGAACATTTTGTTCAACCGTCAGAGGTGACATGGTCACATCAATGGCACAGTTTGGATTTTACACGGGCGCAAATGAATATCTATTTGACGGAGCAACACCTGTTTCGAATGATATTCTCGGAGTAAAATATATATTTTCGCGTACAGGTGATTATTATCCTGGAGCAAATGATTATTCTGAAATTTATGATGAAGATGGAGTTAAAGTTTATGAAAATGATAAAACTCCGGGAATAGCATTTGGTGTAAATAATAAATTGAAAAAATGGGATGAGACGGGTTATGACAGTGCTCATAATCTGAATAAGTTTTTAAAACTTACAGATGATTCCGGAGTGCTTTTTACAGATACATATGTAAATTATGATGTTCAAGGGACAAATTGTGCGGCAGTAATTAATAAAAAAAATGCTGAGCAGATTGATTATACAGGAAACGGACAGAATATCCCGCAAGTGGCACTGAAATTCAAGGTGCCTTATGATGGCAGATTTTTTATAAATCTTCGGGCAAATTATCTGCAGGATATAACATATATTCTGAACGGAACGACTATGGCGTCAGACAGATATCAGATTCAGATGTTTGATCTTGGAAGTTTAAAGTCCGGGGATACAGTTGAACTGGATATGAGATTTGCCAGTGGATGTGCTCCAAGCGGAAGCGTTATGTCATATCTGTCATGCTATAATCCGAAAGTGCTTGAAAAATATGAAAGCGACATGAAAAAGACGGCAATGTCTGTCACAGAATTTACGGATGATTATATTCATGGAAATGTAACATTGAATGAGAATCAGATGTTGTTCACATCTATTCCATATGATGAAGGGTGGAAAGTTTATGATAACGGGAAAAAGGTCAGAACGGTTAAGACTGCGGGGGCATTTCTCGGTGTTGATATAGGCTCAGGTGTGCATGATCTGGAATTTAAATATCGTCCGCAGGGATTTATATGCGGTGTGATAATATCTGCTATTTCATGGGTTATATTTGTTTTGATATATGTTATATATTTCAAAAAAGAAAAAATTTGGAAAAAGGGCATCTTCTAAACAGTATAGATTTGATTGACCGTAATTTGCTCGTAAAGTATAATAAGAAAGTACGGCTTTGAAATGGCTGCATGTTTTACAATAACGGCTTTTGCCGCATGGTGAAAATTTTATAAAGGGGTGTAAAAAATGGATTCATTGAAGAAGATGGAACCGCAGAAACTAGGGATTCTGACGGCGGCAGTACTTGCAGTATTGGGATTTGCAGGGCTTTTGGCTTCAAAAGGTACAGGGTCTATAGTCATAGGGGTGATTTTCCTTGCACTTGAGGTCTCAATTGTATTCATGGTTATGAAAGAAGGATCTGGACGGGCACACGAGAGATCAGAAAGTGATAAATATCGTAAACTTTTCAGAAATCTTCCAATCGGATTTGCACAGGCTAAGATTGTGACAGATCAGGCCGGTGATGTAGTCGGATATCAGGTTGTTGATGCAAATGATACATTTGGCGGATACTTTAGTCTTGATCATGAAGAGTTTGTAGGCAAGGTACTCGGAAACAGTAATATTGAAGTTCTTCAGGACATAAATGCATGGTTTAAAGCATATAATACATCGGGAATAAAACAGGGTGATCTCATGAATGTTGAGATTACTATGGAAAAGCTCGGAAAAATTTTTAATACAGTTATGTATAAGTCTGAGGCAGATTATATCAATATGGTTGTTATTGATATAACAGAGCAGAAGGAAACAGAGCAGAAGCTCAACAAAGCAATAGATGCTGCAAATGCCGCATACAGAACTCAGGCAGAGTTTCTTGCAAACATGTCACATGAAATACGTACACCTATAAATGGAATCCTTGGAATGATTCAGTTAACGCTTATGGGCGATGATCTTCAGGCTGATTACAGAGACAATCTTATAACGGCGAAGAGCTGTGCAGATAATCTGCTTATTCTTATTAATGACATCCTTGATATCAGTAAACTGGAAGCAGGCAAATATAAAATCAAGGAAGAAATCACGGATATTAAAGCAGCAATAGAGGAAACAGTTGCTGCACAGGTTCCGGCTGCTGATAATAAAGGAATTACTCTTGATCTTAATTTTGGAAATACGATGCCGAAACTTGTTAAGGCAGATGGACAGAGAATACAGCAGGTTCTTAACTGTCTTCTTTCAAATGCAATTAAATTCACATCTGACGGAGGCGTTCGCGTCAAGGTGGCAACTATTGATAAATCGGACGAACAAGGTATCGTGCTGCTCAGAATGGCAGTTTCAGATACAGGTATAGGTATTTCAGATGCAAATATGAGCAAGCTATTTATTCGGTTTTCACAGGTGGATGGCTCTGATACAAGAAAGTATGGCGGCTCCGGACTTGGGCTTGTTATTTCAAGACAGATTACCGAACTTATGCACGGAACAATAACAGTTCAGAGTAAAGAGGGAATTGGCTCGACATTCCTTGCGGAGGTACCTCTCAGGGTAGTCAAAGCAGCTGATAAAATAGCAGCTGATGAAGAGAAGAAAGCACAGGAAGATGAGGCGGCTTTATTTTCAATAGATAATTCGAGCGGTAAAAATGCGAGGATTCTTGTGGCAGAAGATGAACCTGTAAACCAGCAGGTTGTAGGAAAACTCCTTGGTATGGCTGGATTTTCATATGATATTGCTGAAAATGGAGCAAAGGCTGTTGAACTTTACAAAGAGAAAAAATATGATGCAGCACTCTTTGATGTACAGATGCCTGTAATGGATGGTATAGCTGCAACGCAGGAAATCCGTAAGATTGAAGCTGAGAAACATGCCAAGCGTCTGCCGATCATTGCAGTGACAGCAAGAGCCATGTTTGGAGACAAAGAAAGAATTATGAAGAATCAGCTGGATTATTATATTGCAAAACCTTATAACCTTAATACAGTTGTTGATACGCTTAATAAATATATTGAAAAAGGCAGAAAAGGTGAACTCGGAAATATGGAGTCTTCTGAGGTTAAAGAGGAAGAACAGTAATAATTCAATTTAATATAAAAATGAAACGGCATGATATTTTGATATGTAACTCCTTACCAGTTGTCAGGTAAGTGATTACATATCATTTGAGTCATACCGTTTTTTTTTTTTTGTACATTTTTGTGCAGTTTTAGAAAAGGGCAAATCACAAAGAATAGATAACGTATTATGTAAATATATGCATGATTATGTAAACAACATAAAAAAAACAATTTTTTGTAATGAAAGAGCAGTATGCTCTTTTTTTATTTGAATAAGACAATAAAAATACAAGATATGGGAAACTGATAAATGTGTAAAGAGCAAGATGCATATCTATCTGTTGAATGCAGGATTTCATAAGGAAGTATCATAAGGAAAAAATTGCGCAACAATAGATATGTGCTGAACGACTCACAGAAATGAGTTTGCATGATATTTTAATAGGCGAAGGAGGTGAAGATATGGATAATTTTCGGATTGGAATTTGTGACAGAGATACAACATACGCAGTTGCACTGATGGAGGCATTGAGAAAATCAAAAGAGATTCATTCGGAAATAACTGCATTTTCAGGACTTGGAGCATTAGACAGATATCTTAAAGTTTCTGATCTGCAATTGCTGATTCTGGAGGAGGAACTTTATTTTGAAAGTAAAAAAATGCAGTGTAAATCAGAATATTTAAGGAACGGCGATTTACAACCGGATCACTTGCAGCCGGGCGACTCAATACAGGATGATTTAATACATGATCATTTGCAGCAGCAGAAGGCAGTAATAGATAAGAATCAAGGAGATAAAGAATATTGTGGAATTCCGGTTCTGATTCTTACGAATGAAAAAAGTGATGGTGTTAATTTTGTATGCAAATTTCGAAATGTAAATGAAATTATCCAGGCTGTAAAAAAACATTTAAATAATATTATAGGAGAAGAGAAAGGAACAGAAATATTTGCGGTTTATTCACCGCTGGGAAGATGCGGATGTACAACATTTTCCAAAGCACTTGCAGTAAATACAACAGGTAATGGACTTTATGTTGGAATGGAAAATTTTTCGGCAGTGCATGCGGCAGATGAATTATTATATTTGCTTAAAACCGGGTCTCCAGGACTAGAAGAAGTGATTCATAAGAATATAAGTTCAAATAATGGAATGTGGGAATTATATGCATCGGGAGCATACCTGGATTCACGTGATGTAACGTATGAGGACATAAAAATACTTAATGAAGAACTTTTAAAAATGGGGAGATTTTCAAGAATTGTTTATGATATAGGCTCTGCTGTGCCAGGTGATTTTTCAATGTTCAGGTGCTTCAGCAGAATATTTGTCCCGGTTTTAAGAAATGAATGTTCACAAGCTAAAAGTGATAAATTTTATAAAATTTTAAAAGAAATGGGGGAAGAAAAAACCAGAATCAGAATGGAAGAAATATTTGTGCCTGATAAAGAAATACAAAGTCAGGACCTGAAAAATATAGTTCAAAGTATGGTGTGCAGTATGGCACAAAATGAGACGTAAATAAGATACAAAATAAGTGGCGGAATAAGATGCAAGATAAGTGGCTGAATAAGATGCAAGATAAGATATGAGATGAGATGTGAAGCTCAGTGTAATTAATAAGTCGTTTTATAAAAACAGGGGGATTTATGATTGAGATAATAACTCAAAATGGTCTTAGAGAAAAAATACGCGATGAATGTATGGCAGAAATTGATTTGAGCCATGAGGTACAGGACGATGATGTGAAAAACTGTATTGACAGAAATATTATCCGGGAAACACAAAGCATATATATTCCGCTTAAAGAAAAAATAATACTTAGAAACGAAATATTTAATTCCATCAGAAAATTAGATGTACTTTCAGAGCTGCTTGAAGATAGCAGTATTACTGAAATTATGATTAATGGACAGAATAAGATATTCGTAGAAAAAAATGGAGAACTTCAACGTGTATCGCAGCATTTTGAAAGTGAAGAAAGACTGATGGGAGTTATACAGCAGATTGTTTCAGGGGCAAATCGAGCAGTTAATGATTCAAATCCTATAGTTGATGCTTCACTGGCAGATGGTTCACGCGTAAATGTTGTGCTTTCGGGAATTTCATGTGACGGATCTATTGTAACAATCCGAAAATTCCCCCAAAAGACTATGACAATGAAGGATCTGATCCGTCTTCATTCATTGGAACCCGAAACAGCAGAATTTCTTAAATTGATGATAAGAGCCGGGTATAACATTTTTATTTCGGGAGGTACAGGGTCAGGGAAGACGACATTTTTAAATGCACTTACTGAATACATACCGGGGGATGAAAGGGTTATAACAATAGAAGATTCAGCAGAACTCAGAATTATAGGAATTGAGAATCTGGTAAGACTTGAGACAAGAAATGCAAATGTTGAAGGGGCAAATGCCATAACAATCAGAGATCTCATAAAGAGCAGCCTAAGAATGAGACCGGACAGAATAATTGTTGGAGAAGTCAGAGATTCTGCGGCAATAGATATGATTCAGGCAATGAATACAGGACATGATGGTTCACTTTCAACCGGACATGCAAATTCTGCAACAGAAATGCTTATGAGACTGGAAACCATGATGCTGATGGGCGCGGATCTTCCACTGAGAGCTGTAAGACAGCAGATTTCCTCTGGACTCGATATTATTGTCCACCTGGGAAGATTACGTGATCACACGAGGCGAGTTCTGGAGATAAGGGAGGTTTTGGGGATGAAAGATGGAGAGATAATGACAAGTCAGCTTTATTCATTTGTGGAAGCAGGTGAAAAGGATGGATTTTTGATTGGTCATCTTGATAAAAAAGGTGATCTGGAAAATTGTGGAAAACTTGAATCGGCTGGACTATTGCATGTTTATCGGGAGAAAAATGTATGCATAAAAACCGCTTGAAAAATGTGAATCTCATTTCAGTTTTATGGGGCATTATAGTGGGATCCGGTGGAGAATTTGTATTTTTCGGAAGCACAATTCCGGGTGGAAATCATAGCATAATAGA
The DNA here is from genome assembly GCA_937872845.1 of uncultured Lachnospiraceae bacterium. Taxonomy (GTDB): domain Bacteria; phylum Bacillota; class Clostridia; order Lachnospirales; family Lachnospiraceae; genus Eubacterium_Q. The sequence goes on from CALMUC010000268.1 coordinate 13,872, forward strand.
TTTTATTGTCATTGTTCCAGGTGCTTTTGCTGGAATATATGCCTTTAGATGCAGCAAAAACAGAGTTGCACAAAAAAGACGGGAAAAATATCTTTTGGAATTCAGGAGCTTTATAAATGCGATGCAAGGACCGCTGGAAGCAGGATGTGCAATGGAACGTGCACTTTCGCTGGCAGAAAGAGATCTTACATGTATGTATGGTAAAAAAATGGAAATAGTAAAAGATGTCCGGATAATGGAACGGGGAATGCAGGTAGGTAAAAGGTTTGAAGATGTTTTCTCTGATTTTGCGGATAAATCCGGTATAGAAGAAATTGAAGATTTTGCAGTAGTGATTTCAGGATTGAAAAGGCGAGGAGGAAATGCGGTAGCAGTAATCAGAGAAACCATAGGGAAGATAGCTGCGGAGATAGGATTGAAAGAGGAAATAGCAACTGTAATTGCGGCAAAGCAGCTCGAACAAAGGATAATGATTTTTATGCCCGGAATAATTCTTTTATTTTTATTAATGACAAGTGGAAACTTTGCGAAACCACTTTATGAAAGTATGACTGGAAGGATTTTTATGACAGTTGCACTGGCTCTTAATATATTTGCAGACTGGATAGGAAAGAAAATAGTGGATATAAGGTAAAAATATAAGACAAAGATACAAGGGGGCAAATGGGAAAATATGAGATATATGGCACTGATTATAATATTTATCAGTATTATGCCAGCTATTTTAGAGAGAATGCAATTTGGTAAATATAAAGGAATAGAAAAAATTATTCCAGCCCAATTTCACGAGAATATATCACGACTTATACGGAATGAAGAAACGCTTAATGAAATCCAGCTTCAGAAGAAGACAGATGAATATATAGAAAGAATTTTTGAAAAGGTAAGAAAGCTTTTACTTGTCGCAGGAATGATTTTTTTTACAGTTTCATTTATACCGGAATCAGGAAAGGCAACACGAGAGATAGTAAGACCTGAAAGAGGCAGTACTGAAGAAACGGTTGTTCTTACAAAAGGTAATGATTCAAAAAAAGTTAAATTTGTGGTTAATGCATGGGAATTAACTTCAGAAGAATTTAAAGAAAAAGCAATAAAAAAGAAAAATGAGATTAGTGATATATTAAAGCCTTATGTGAATAAAAGAGCATCTGAAGAAAAATCAGCAAGTGAAAGCGCAGCAGAAATGTCGGGAAAAACAGCTTCAGAAGCAGATAAAAGTTTAAATATTACTGTTACACCTTCGGTAGAAAATCTTGGAATTTCAAAAATTGCTGCAGATAATGTAAAAATCAAATGGAGCAGCACAGATCCTGAAATTATTGACAGCAGCGGAAAAATAAATTGGGGACTTGTCCAGTCTGATATGGACATAGACCTTGAGGCGGCAATCACAGATGGAACACATGAAGATATATTTCAAGTTCATATACATTTGAAATATGAAGTGAAAGAAATGCAGACGGAAACGCTTACTTATGAGGAATTAAAGAAAGCAGAGGAAAAAACCCGTACAGATAAAATATTTCTGCTTCCAGAAAAAATGCAGGGATATTCACTCAGTAAAATGCAGGAAAATACAAAAAAGCAGGTAATGTTTATATTTATTTTGACTATATTCACTATAGTTCTTACTGCAGTATTCGAAATTCAGCATTTAAAAGAAAAAGGGAAAAAGAGAAATATTGAACTGGAAGCGGATTATTACAGACTTATCAGCAGACTTTCGCTTCTTTTAGGGGCAGGAATTAATGTAAGAGATGCATTCAGAATGATTGCTGAGAGTTCACCTGATGGATTTTTGAAAAAAGAAATTGAATTTATGATAAACAGGATGAACTCTGGAATGTCAGAAAAAACGGCAATTGAAGAAATGGGAAGAAATATAGGACTGCAGAAATACATGAGACTGGCTTCAATTATCAGCCAAAACCTTATGCATGGAAATCGTGATTTGTTAAATCAGCTGGAACTGGAAGTCACATCAGGATTTGAAGGAAACAGGGAGAGGGTTCGAAAAAGAGGCGAAGAAGCTTCAGAAAAATTAATGGTACCAACGTTTTTGCTGCTTACAGTTGTGATAGGGATAGTTATGTACCCTGCACTGATTGGTATGTGATGGATGATTAAACTATGAAAAATGAAATGACATAATTTGAAATAAGAAGCGGATTATAAAAAAACGGATTATAAAAAGCGAGGATGAAAATATGAATGAGAATAAAAAAATAATGAAAGATGATTATAGCCGCATGGCAGAGGAGACGGATGATATGAAAATAGAAGAGAGTAATGAAGATATTTCGACAAGAGGTTCAGAAATATTTCGGAATAATGGTGGAATAGCGGTAATAGAAATTGTGCTGATAATTGTGGTGGCAATTGCACTTGTTGCGATATTTAAAAATCAGGCAATTGCATTGGTAAACAAAATATGGAAATCAGTAACTGAGGGGTCTACCGGAATTACCGGATTTGGATTATTCAGAGTATTAAATATATTTAAAATATGAAAAATGATCGAGGTTATATAACGGTTTTCCTGTCACTCATATTATGCGTAATGATGATTGTTGTTACTGCAGTTTTGACAATTGCAGATTATAAACATGGCAGTACAAAAGCAGAAGCTGCACTTAGCAGCGCGGAGTCAGATACGCTGGCACGATATCAAAAGATGTGTTTTGACAGATATCATTTACTTATATGCGATATAACTGATGGAGGTTGTGGAGAAGGGGCATCGGAAGAAAGAATAATGAAACTGATGCAGGAAAACCTTGGGGATAGTTTTGACGTACAGGAAATTGCACTTTCGGGTATGGAGAAATTTGCAGCAAATGATTATGAGAGTTTCAAGCATCAGATAAAAGATAATTCTGGATATGAAGCTGCAGGATTTGCAGTTGATAAAATAAAAGAAAAAACATCTGATAATGATGAACCATTAAAGCATGGCGATATACAAAACATGGAAAATGATATTGATAATGAAAAGGAAACCCGCGAATTAGAGCAGATGGAAAAAGCAGAGCAGGGGAATCTTCAGACATCAGAATCTGATAAGAGAAAAATATCAGATGTAAATATTAAAGCTGATGATTACAAATATGGAATAGTGAAAACAAACGAGTCGGACGGTGCTGCAGAATATAAAAAAAATGATATTGAAGATCCTCGTGATGTATTGAAAAGTATAAAATCTGCCGGTATTCCAGATTTGATAAAACCGAAGAATATTAGATTCAGCCCGGATTCAATTAAAGGCGAAGACCTTCCATCAGATAAAGTGAATCAAAACCATTTTAAAGATGTAGATACGGAATTTGATGATTATGATTCAATGAAAAAAGATCTGACATCGAAAAACGGCTGGGGAAATGCACTTTCAGATCATGCAGAAGCTATTGCTTATGCAGCGGATAGTTTTAACTGTCTTACGGATCAAAAGTATGATGACACATATTTAAATATGGAACTCGAATATCTGGCTTGTGGTGAAAAAACAGACAGTGAAAATTATGCTATGGCAGTAAGAGGGATTATTGCAATCAGGCTCGGGATTAATTTTTCATATCTTATAACAGATGTAAAAAAAATGGCGGAACTTGATTCGATTTCTCTTGCAATATGCTCCGCAGCACCATTTTCACAGCCGGTAGTTAAATATCTGTTGGCCGGATGTTGGTCATATTGTGAAAGTATTTCTGATGCATATTATCTTGTACATGGGAAAAATTTACCTTATTTAAAAACAGAAGAAACATGGATGACAGATTTAGAACATTTGGGTGAAATCGGCAATTCAGATATTAAAGAAAATGAAAACGGTATGAGTTATAAGGACTACCTTATGATACTTGTCAGTCTTCATCCTAAAATGATCTATCCGCGGATGCTTGATCTGATACAGTTAAATGTCAGAAAAAAAGGAACCGAAGGAGGAGATGAAAAATTTTTTATAAAAAATGCTGTAACAGCATTTGGAATAGATGCGGAAATCAAGTATAAAAAGAAAAAGATTTACCTTCATGAGGAAACGGGTTATTAAGCAAGATAAGGAATAAACCTTTATGTTCTGCTTCGGAAGCATTTTCAGACATAATTTATTAAACAAATATAAAAATAAAAGTTTCCTCTCCGGAGCATATTGTATGAATTTGTGTTGAAAATGCTTCCGAAGCAGAACATAAGGGCGAAATAAAAGCAAGAGCACAAAATAGTTATAAAAGTATTGAAAAAAACAATTGTCACATAAAAGTTGACAAAAATAAAAATGACTGCAAAAAAATGAAATCGGTGACTCAAAATCATAATGGAATAAATGAAAATCGGGGTAAAGGCAATGGGTAAAAAAAGAAGCAAAAAAAATGATTTGAATAATAATTTAAATAATAATGGATCCGAAACTGTAGCTGCTTCATTTGTACTTCCGATATTTCTATTTGTGATGCTTGCGTTTGTTTATATAGCTAACATGTATTCTGTAAGAGGAATTATATATGAAGGATTGACAGAGACTGCAGAGGAAATCGCAGAAGAAGCATATATGGGAGAAAAGCTTGGAGTATCACAGGCGGTTGGACTTCCGATGGCGGCAGCAGCATTCAGAACTAAACTAGACAGTCAGAAAATGGTAGAGAAGTTTGTAAAGGGAGGAATCGGGGGTGTTATATTTGCCGGTTCTGAATTTCCGAATAAAGATGGAGATATTGTTTTAAAGGCAACTTATAGAATTGGTGCAGACGTTCCGCTAATATCTTCATTTTCAATAATTTGTACAGAAACAATCAGACAGCATGCATATATAGGGAAAAATGCCGATGAAAATAATAACGAAACTGATGACGATATATATGTTTATGTGACAGATGATGGGGAGGTATACCACAGCAGTCGAAAATGTACTTATCTTATGCCGCAGATAAGTACAGAAAGTATTGAAAAGGCAGAGGCATCAGGCTTAAAGAAATGTAGGTATTGCGGAGAAAGAGAATGTAATGCTGAATCTGGTGGAGAAGTATATGTGACAAAATATGGAGAATGCTATCATACATCGAAAAACTGTTCACGTCTTGCAAGAAATGTCAGACGTGTAAAAAAGAAAAATGTCGGACTGCCGCCATGTTCAAAATGTACTGATGAGTAAAACCGTGCAATGTAATAAATGTAAATGGGTATAAATGACTGCATTTATATCAGAACATCATTAATGATGATGAAATTTAAGTTATGTAATAAAAAGGGGGCAGAAATAATATGAAAATAAAAAACATGCATAATTTGAAAATGATATGTAATGACTGCGGATTGCAAATTATAGAAGCATGTCTGATTATGCCGCTGATTATAATGATTGTATTTTCAATGCTTGCTGCACTTCTGTTTACTTATGAAAAGGAAGTTTTAAGGGAAAATGCATATGGTGTGCTCTATTCAGTTCCATTTGAAAATGTGAAAAGTAAAACGGAAACAGATTATATAAAAAGCAAAGAGTTCTCAGAAAATATGGTGTATGGGAAATGCGAATGCAAAGTTGAAAACGAAGAAAATGAAAATGTTAAGATATCGCAAAAATTAAGTGTTATAAGAAAATCAAATATAGAATGTGACCGCAGAATATGTCTGGTTTCCGGAAATCTCAGGAGGTGGCAGTTTTATGGTGATACTGCAGGGAAGTAGGGGAACCAGAAATGTACTCAGAGTTGAAGGCGTTGAATCTGAAAGCTATGAGGAAAGAATTCTGCAGGAAAACCAATTCATATATTTACTTAATATGACAAAAATTATTGTTGATAGCAACAAGGTTTTTGAGTTTAAAATTGACGGACTTATGCCACTTTCAGACTATTTTCATAGATTTACACCAGGATGGATGGAATTATTTAAATTATTGTCAGATATAAAGGAATGCATGCAGGAAATGCAGCAGTACCTTTTAGATCCGGGACACTTGATTTTAGATTTCAGATGGACTTTTTTTGATAAAGGTAAAAATAAATTTATGTTTGCGGTATTGGCTGGTACAGATATGAATTTTGCCGAGCAGATAAAAAGACTGCTGGAAGAAATGATGACTGTATATACAAGGGATAATAAAGAAGATGCATTTTTGCTGTATGAATTTTATGCAAAAGTGCTTACAGATAATTATTCGCCTGATTTATTCTGTAACGATGTAAATTTGACCAATGGGAAAGCGACTGCCTCGTTAAAAAACAGTAATGAAGGAGTTTTATATTGCAAAGAGAAAAATATAGTATCAAATGATATTAGAAAAAATCGCTGTAATACGGAGGGAATGCATAAAAATTATTCTGAAATCAATCTGTTAAATAATAAGGCAAATAAGCCGATAAATAATCTTTTGAATAGCCCGGCAAGTAATCCGTTGAATAATCAGCCAAATGAGTCTGCAAATCATGCATCGGACAATATTGATACAGAAAATTGTGGTTATGTAAAAAATGTATGTGGAAATGAAGATAGGGTATTGTCTGATGAAAAATGTAAAGAACATGAAGACGAGAGAAAAAAAGTAATTGGAATAGGATTTGTTCTGGTACTGGCAGGTGTATTTTTCTTTGTTGTTTTCGGAATAAAATCATTAAAATTTTCGGCAATTGCTATTGGAGGATATTGCGTATATCTTATTGGCTTAATGCTTATTGATTTTAAGGAAACAAATGGTAAAAACTTAATAAAAACCGCATATACAAAAGAAAAAATCTTATCAGAAAACGCACAAGAAAATGGTTCAAATATAAATTTTATGGGCAATCATATAAGATGTGCCGATAGAATATATGAGACGAGTGATTTGTTTCGTGAAAATATAATTGAAAATAACCAGATATCTAAAATGATTCCGGTAAATGCAAAGGAACTTAAACCTGAAAAACTTTTGCCGGGTAGAAATAAGATTGGAAGAAAAAAGTCAGAATCGGACATAATTATTGACAATCCGGGAATAAGCCGTGTTCATGCTGAGATATTCATAAGTGAAAATGAAATAAAAATAGAAGACCTTGGATCAACTAACGGAACATATTTAAACAATACGAAATTAGACAAGGGTGTGCCTGCAAAGGCTCATTATGGTGATGAGATAAGCTTTGCCGACAGCAAGTTTTACTTGCTTTAAAGATTAATATAAATACAGGAATTTTATAAATTGTAGAGGAAAGGAGCATCTGACTAAAGCCGGTGTAAGAATAAATATAAAAAACTGATGCAGGAACATATTTTGCGTACGGTGGGAACATATTTTACATATGGCAGGAACAGAAAATAATGAATGGAAAAAAGAAAAAATAAACTGGGAATCAGAAAAAAACTGTGGGTAGGAATAAATAAAGGCATAAATAAAAAAATAAGCGGTGAATATAAACAAAAACTTGGCAGGATTATTGCAATGGTGGTGATTTTAATGATGGCAGCGGCAATTCCGGCACATAAGATGATAAATATAAAACAAGAATGTTCATATGCTACTCCGGGCGATTCAGCTGAAAAACATCCGGTAGCAACAGGCACGGATGGCGTTTGGGCATATTATACAGGGAAGGAACATATAGAAAATTATAAACTTGGAAATGCGGCACACGAATCTGAAGCCGAATATGATAAATCAAAAGTGTTCAATGAACCGAAATTATCTAATGTTTTGACACAGTTTCCACAACCGGTTGTCTTGGGCGTAAGAAGATATTACGGAGTAAATAAATTTACAGAACCATGGCCATCCTCAAGAGGAATGGGGAAAACAGCCATAAATCAGGAAAACTGGTGGAAAAATATATCCGTTGAAATAGAAAATTCCGGGATTTCTATTGGCAATGAAAAGACTGTAAAAGATCAATGGGCATTTGACTGTTCATCATATTTCAGTGCTGTGGCAAATGGAACTCATGGTGCAGCATATCCGGAATTTTCAGGAAGTGGAAATACAGAATGGATTTATAATAATTATCTTAATCCGGCATTGGGAAAATGTGAATTAGTAGTTTCAGGGTATGCGGGCTGTAAAAATAGCCGATTACCGATTAATGCAGACTCATTTACAAATGGAACGCTTCGGGATGGAGATGTAATTATGTTTTCAGATAAAGATATTAATTTTCCCGATAGAGTAACCAAACATATTGCAATCATATGCAGTGGCGGTTTTGCATATGATAATGGGACAGGAAATATAAAATGGATAAAATTTTATAACTATATGGGGTGGCTTAGGTATGGCGAATTTGAAACAAGCGCATCGGCAGCGCCATATTGGGCAGTTTATAGACCATCAGCATATCATGAAGAAACATGGCCAACGGGGCTTGCAATAAAGAAAACAGATATAAACGGAGAAATAATCTCTGAACCGGCAACTTTTGAAGTGAAGGGAGAAAATGGGTTCTGCAGTTCGGTAACAACTGTGGGCGGGTATGCATGGGTAGGCGGACTGCAGTCAGGAAATTATACAGTGACAGAAACAGACGCACCGGATGGTTTTCTACTGAACACTAAAGCGGTAACAGTTCACCTGACAGCACCGGTTTCATATCGTTTCAATGGAAAAGACATTGGCGGTGTATTTAATGAATCTGAGTATAAAGAGTTAAATGCAGATGTTGCCGCCGCAAATATATCAGCCATAGATCATTTTACTACTGCAGTATACAACGGAAATGAACAAAGACGTTCATCAGTAAACTTTGATGTGAAAGCGTTGAGGGAAAATAATCCGGATTTAAATGGAAATAATAAATATATGATTGACCATTTCTTGAATTATGGGAAAAAAGAAGCTAGACGAACACTATCATGGGACGAGATTTTTCAGAACAATGAAGGTGCGGCATACAGAGGAATTATTATTTCTGATGAAAAAATAGCTGAACATACAGGAATGATTGTTTTAAAGAAAGAGGCAAAAGGACTTGGAACACCGGTTTCCGGTGCAAGATATGAAATAACAAGAGTCAGTTCTGAAAATAATAATTCCGAAAATAATACTTATGGAAATAACAGGTCTGAAAATGATAATCCCGAAAAAATAGAAGTCGTAACAGATGGTTCTGGATTTGCAATGGCATCAGGCCTGAAAAAAGGAGAATATCAGGTACAGGAAATATCTGCTCCTAAAGGATTTGGACTTGATGAAAACTGTTATCGTGTAAATGTTGATCCCTATAGGGATGACAGGTTTATTATAATGAAAGATGGGCAATATTATTATATGGATACAATTTTTAACCCAGTATATTATGCAGGCAGATATAAGGACTTATGTGATATTTATGGAGATGGAACAGGAGATGAAAGCGCAGCAAAACTTTTTCAGCATTTTAATTCGTTTGGAATAAAAGAAGGCAGATGCGCATCGTCAGTCTTCAATCTCCCTCAATATTATGAAAATTATACAGATCTAAGAGAAAATTATGGAAAAATTTATGTAGATGAAAAAGGCTCCAAATATAGAATAGATGAAAATAAACAAGAGGGGGAAGGAAATAATCAGAAATATTATTATCATTATGCCAGATATGGATTTTTAGAGAAACGCTGGGGAAATACACCTGCCGGTATCTGGAATGAAATAAAAAAAGCCACAGTAAATCCTGCCGCAATCTGTACTTTGGCAGTGAAAGGCGTATCAGATATTAAATCAGAAGAACCTGGAATTGGCGGTGTAGAAATCACAAAACTCAGGTGCAGCGACAAAACGCCGATGCAAGGTGTGAAATTTGCAGTGATGAAAATGGAAAACGTAAATGATGCCCAAATAGAGGATTTCAATGCAAAAAATGTAAAAACAGAAAAAATAAAAGCGGAAGATACAAAAGCAGAAGAAATAAAAACAGAAGAAATAAAAACAGAAAACTCACAAACAGAATATAACACTCAAAAAGACGTTAAAAATAAATGTGATTATACAGTAATAGTAACAGATGAAAATGGATATGCCTCAACAGGCAATACAAAGCTTCATTTAGGCAGATATATGATAAAAGAAATAATGAGCAGTGAAAATGCTGGTATGCAGATGGAAGATCCGGTTGAATTTGAAATAACACCTGAAAATCCAGTTGTAATGATAACTTCAAATGGAGTTCAGCCGATATCTGGACTGACAGGTCGTGCTGCAGACACACGCAATGCTGTATATAATGTTGAGAAACCTTTAATATCAACCAAAGCTGTTGCAATAAATACTGCAAGTCATATTATGGCGGAGGCAGAGAATCAGGATATCAAGGATGAAATTCAATATTATCATTTAAAAGCAGATACGGAATATACGGTAGTTGAAACTTTGAAACTTGTTAATAAAGATGGAACAGTAGAAAATTATGATGCAGTAAAGGAAAATCCTGTAAAAGTCACATTCAGAACTACGTCAGAGTACTTGTATTCAAGATATAATGTAGATGGTATTGTGGAAGCGAATTTTTCAAATGTAAATGGAAAAATGGTTCCGGAAAATTCAAAATTGGTTGTATACAGTGACTTATATTTGAGTAATCCTTCAGAAATAATAAACTCAGATATTACGACAAATAAAATTAGCGGAAAATCATCGGAAACAGATGCTGTATCAGTCATCGATAAAACATTTTTCGATACTGTCATAAATGCAAATAAAGAAACGGATAAAAATTTAAATACATGTTCAGAAAAAGAAAACTTCCCAATAAGACATGAAGATCCTGATAACGACAAACAAACAATTATAATTCCCCATATAAGCACAAATGCGCAAGACATGAAGGATGGAGACAAAAATGTTTCACCAGAAGAAGTGAGTCACATAAAGGATGATGTTACATATATGAATTTAATTCCTGGCAATACATATTATGTAAAAGGAAAAATGGTTGATTTAACAGGAAAAAATATAAAATCAGATGATGGCGAAATAGAAAAAACAGTGAAATTTATAGCTGAAAAAAATAATGGTACTGTATGCGTTGAATTTGATGTAACATTCACTGAGGATTTTCAGGGAAAAGATGTTACATTGTTTGAAAAACTATATACGCAAAATGGTATTGAAATTGCAAATCATGAAGTTACAGGGGCATTATCACAGACAATACATATAGGAAATAAACTTCCAACAAAAGTAGCAGGTGCTACAGAAGAAAAAATTGAAGATAATGAAAATGTAACAACTGAAGTAAAAAAATATGAGAAGACAACAGAAAAAGTACAGCATGAAATTGAAAATAACAATGCGGAAGATGGTACTGAAGAAAATACAGAAGATATAAAAGAAGACACAGAAGAAACAAAAAAATATACTCCCCAGACAGGTGATGATGTAAAAACCTCGGTCGAGTTGGCAGTCATATTTTCGGCTATAGGAATAACTGCAGCATTTTGGCATAAAAAAAATAAAGAATGATTAATAACGATATGCGGGTGAAAATGATATGTGTCTGTAAAATCAATACAAGTCACCTGCATATTATCAATGAAAATATCATTATAAAAAAGCCATTATATAAAGACTGTTATATAAAAGTAATTATACTAAGAAACTCTATATAATCAGTTTTTATGATACAGAACATGAGTGAAAAAACTGTGGAACGGACAATAAATTTAACTTCAAGAGTGCTTTGACTAGTGAAACATTAAAAGTAAAATTAAAGTGTATGATAAATTATTAAATATAAATCGCATGGAAAAATGTTCACTGCAAAGTGTATACAAAAACTTATTTAAATCATAATTATAGAAAAAATATGATAGGAAAACATTTGAAGAATATTGTAAAACGCAACATTTAGTACAGATGAATATAAATATGTACAATATATTCAAATGTTAAAAGTGGAAAAAATAAAATAAAAAAAATTTTGAAAAATAAAGAAAAAAGGTGTTGACACATCGGGAGCAATTTGTTAAGATAGCAAATGTCGCTGAGGAAGCGACAGAAAAAAATTGCTATGGAGAGGTATCGAAGTGGTCATAACGAGGCGGTCTTGAAAACCGTTTGTCCGCAAGGGCACAAGGGTTCGAATCCCTTCCTCTCCGTACATCTAAAATATAGATGATCATTCAGCGCTGCTATTTGGAGAAGTACCCAAGCGGCTGAAGGGGCGCCCCTGGAAAGGGTGTAGGTCGGCAATACCGGCGCGAGGGTTCAAATCCCTCCTTCTCCGTTTTATATATAAAGTATATATAAACAGGTGGCTTGCAAAAAAGCAGGAATGAGCAAATGTTGTACATTCACAACTGAATAATGATGACAACCCCGAAAATTCTTTTAAAAATTAT
>CALMUC010000269.1 GCA_937872845.1 uncultured Lachnospiraceae bacterium
TCAGCATTATGATTTATATATGATTGAAAGTTATAGACCGCACTATAATCAACTCCGTTATAAACCGTTGTTCCAGTTTTTGAAGCTGCTGCAATAAGATCATCAGTATTTTCATCTTGCTCAGAAGCTGTGTCCGCTGATGTATCATCCATATTCTTTGCTGTGTTGTCTGCTTCATCTGTTGATGTATCTGTTGATGTATCTGATGATGTGTCGACTGTATTCTTTGCTGCTGAATCGGCTTTGTCTGCTGAATCCTCTGCATCTGTTGCTGTTGCCTCTGCAACAGTACCTGGAATTTCTGCCGCCTTAACATTTTGCTTCGTACCAAGAATTGTTACAGTTGCTATCGTAAGTATTGCTGCCTGAGAAATATTTTTTATTAGCTTTTTCTTTCGCATTTTCATGCTCCTTTAAAATTTAAAACTTTAAAAAAATTATAACATATCAACATATTTTATACCATATTCAACATATTTCATTTCTATTTAAAAATGTCTCAAAACCCCATATCTGCACACTTTACATTGGTTTTGTAATATTATTTATAAGAATGAAAATGTAAGCTGGCTGTTTTCCGGAAGATCTCCTAATATTCCAAGCGCTGCCATTTTAGATACTGTAGTTCCAGAAACTTTACCTCTGTCCCTGATTTCCTGCTGTGATAAAAATTCGCCCTGAGCAGCCGCTTCTTCCAACTGCCTTGCTGCATTGTCACCCATTCCTTCAATAGATGTAAATGATGGCATGATTTTCCCATCTACTATCTGAAATTTAGATGCCTTTGCTTTGTAAATATTGATTGGCTCAAATTCTATGCCGCGTTCATACATCTCCTGAACTATACGGCTGTCTCTAAGAAGATCCTCTTCTTTTGCAGATCTTTTTCTCTTATCGATTGCCTGAAGTCTCTTTATTGCTTCAATAAGATGAGTTTCCCCCTGACACATCGTTTCATAATCAAATGCCGTGGCCCTTATTGAATAAAATGCTGCATAATAGGCGAGCGGATGATAAAGTTTGAACCACGCTACCCGCCATGCCATCATTACATATGCTACCGCATGAGCCTTCGGAAACATATATTTTATCTTCTGGCATGAACCTATATACCAGTCAGGTACACCTTTTTCTTTCATGTCTTTAACATATTCCGGCCACTCTTTGCATTTTCCTTTTGCAACAATACCTTTACGTACTCTTTCCATTATGGTAAATGCCTCTCCGGGTTCAAGTCCCACATGAATAAGATAAACCATTATGTCATCACGACAGCATATTGCACTTGAAAGTTTACATGTGCCTTCCTTTATCAAGGTTTCTGCATTTCCAAGCCATACATCTGTTCCATGTGAAAGTCCGGAAATTCTGACCAGATCAGAAAAGCTCTGAGGTTTTGCATCCTCAAGCATCTGCATGGCAAAGTCTGTTCCAAATTCAGGAATTCCAAGTGTACTTTTGTTAGTTCCGCCTATTTGTTCAGGCTTTAATCCGAGAGGTTCAGTAGTCTGGAACATAGCCATAACTTTTTTGTCATCAAGAGGAACTTTTGTTGCGTCAAGTCCTGTTAAGTCCTCAAGCCTTCTTATCATTGTCGGATCATCATGTCCGAGTATATCAAATTTCAGCAGATTCTGCTGAATTGAGTGATATTCAAAATGTGTTGTTACTGTATCTACCGTCATATCATTTGCTGGCTTTTGAATAGGTGTAAACCCATAAATATCTTCATCTGGAGGAAGTACAATTATACCGCCAGGATGTTGTCCTGTTGTCCTCTTTACACCTGTGCAATTAGAAGCAAGTCTGTCAATTTCTGCAGTTCTTTTTGTTATTTCTCTGGATTCACAATATTTAAGTGCGTATCCATATGCTGTTTTTTCTGCAAGTGTGCCTATTGTTCCTGCTCTGAATGCCTTGCCTTTACCAAAGATTTCTTCTATGAATTTATGTGCTCTAGGCTGATACTCACCAGAAAAATTTAAATCAATATCCGGCTCTTTATCACCTTTAAACCCTAAAAATGTTTCAAATGGTATATCATTTCCCATCTTTAGTAATTTTTCTTTACATTTCGGGCATATTCTGTCAGGCATGTCACAGCCGCTCATTCCTGAAAAGTTTTTAACCTCTTCAGAATCAAAATCAACCCATTTGCATTTAGGGCAAAGATAATGAGGCGGGAGCGGATCAACCTCTGTAATTCCTGCCATTGTTGCAACATATGATGAACCTACAGAACCTCTCGATCCTACAAGATATCCATCGGCATTAGATTTCCATACAAGTTTCTGAGCGATTATGTACATAACAGAATAGCCGTTTGAAATTATTGAATCAAGTTCCTTCTCAAGCCTGTTATTTACTATTTCCGGCAAATCAGGTCCATAAATTTCATGAGCTTTTTTATGACAGATATCACGAAGTGTCTTATCCGAATCTTTTATTACAGGAGGACATTTATCAGGGCGTACAGGTTCAATTTTTTCAATCATTGAAGCAATTTTATTAGGGTTTGTTATTACAACTTCCTTTGCCTTATCCGGACCGAGATATTCAAATTCATTAAGCATTTCCCGAGTTGTATGAAGATAGAGAGGCGGCTGATTCTTCATCTCCTCCTGAACGGAGTTAAGTCCTGAATCTTTGGGCAGGTTATTTTCCTGTAATATTTCGTCTTCTTTTTTCTTGCTTCCTGATTTAGGTCTGCTGCCTTCCTGCACAATTGTTCTGTAAATCGCATCTTCAGGTTCAAGAAAATGTACATCCCCTGTTGCAACAACAGGCTTATCATATTTTTTTCCTAGTTCTATAATCCTGCGGTTCATATCCTGTAAATCCTGAACACTATTTATATTGCTGGCTTTATTATCTTCTAAGAGATATTTATTATTCCCGCATGGCTGAATTTCAAGATAATCAAAAAACCTTACAAGTCTTTCTATTTCCTCATCTTCTGCTCCATCAAGCAGTGCCTGGAAGAGTTCTCCGGAACTGCACGCCGATCCGAGAATCAGTCCTTCCCTTCGCTTTAAAATCTCACTCATAGGAATTCTTGGACGTCTGTTAAAATATTTAATATGTGCATCCGAAATAAGATGATAAAGATTAACTCTTCCTATATCATTTTTTATAAGAATAATTCCATGATATGACTTTGCTTTTCTTATTGCATCAGGTGATGTTTCATTCATCTTGTTTAAATCATCAACGGTACCGGCTCCTGATTTTCGAATCATTTCCATAAGTTTCATAAAAATCTTTGCCGTAACATCCGCATCATCACACGCTCTGTGGTGATGATTGTTTTTTAATTTAAAATAATTTGTAAGTCTGTCAAGAGTATATCTTCCAAGTTCCGGCAAGAATATATATGCAATAGTCATTGTATCAAGCGACGTAAAATCATATTTAAGTCCCAGTTTTTTTGCATTTACTCTTATGAATGTAGTATCAAATGTTGCGTTATGTGCCACAAGCATTGCGCCCTTGCAGAATTCAAGAAATTTTGGAAGAACCGTTTCAATAGGGGGTGCATTTTTCACAGTTTCATCTGAAATCGATGTGAGTTTTTCTATATGATACGGTATCGGTACTCCAGGATTTACGAATTCTGAAAACCTGCCTGTTTCTTTTCCATTTTTATCTATTCTTACCGCGCCTATTTCTATTATTTTGCAGAATTTGAAAGAAAGTCCTGTTGTTTCAATATCAAATACAACATAATCAGAGTCAAGGCTCTGACCATGTGAGTTCATAATAAGCGTTTTGGTATCATCGACAAAATATCCTTCAATTCCATATATTAATTTAAAATCATCCGGAATATTTTTCTTATTGTCCTGAAGATAATGAAACGCTACGGGAAATGCCTGTGCAACTCCATGATCTGTAATAGCTACACTTTTCCATCCCCATTTGATAACGTTTTTCAGCATTTTTCCAATATCTACTACTGCATCATTTTCACTCATAACTGTATGCAGATGAAGTTCTGTACGTTTTTCATCTTCATCATCCATACGCATTTTTCTGAAATCCGGTATTTTTTTTATTCCGTTTACTGTTACAATTGCATATTCTTTACGAAATTCATCATATCCTGGAACGCCTTTAAGACGCACAAATGCCCCATCATGTAGTTCCTCCATAACAGGATCATGATCATCATTACGTATAAATATTTTAAATGATATCGAATCTGTAAAATCTGTAATATTCGCAGTTATAATCCATTTGTCACCTTTTTTTGTCTGTCTTTCTTCTACCTTGAATATCTGACCGCGAATTACTATTTCTCCAAATGTATCACTTGTAATTGTACTTATTTCTCTTAAATCGCCTTCTACATTCCTGCCGTAAAAGCAGTCTATATCGCTATAATTTTTCCTGTGATACTTTTCTGCATTGGCTTTATAATCTTTTTTCTTTGAATCCTGCTTTTTGGAAGCATTCATAATATTCGAATTTACTACAACTTCATTCTGTTCAGCATCATAGGATTCCACAAGTTTCTCATTATTTTGTTTCCCTGTATTTAAACCTGAACTGCTTGAGATTTCCATCAGAGTCCTGCGGACAGCGTCATTTTCTTCTTCATCTTTTTTCTGCTCTTCTTCAGATTTTTTATGTGTGACAAGAACAGAAATCACTGGTTTCATAGAAAAGCGATGATCCATTGTTTCTGAAAAATATTTACTTATTCCAGATTTTCTCTCTTCTGCAATAATCCCATCTTCAATACTGAGTGTCACATTTTTATCATCGGCATTATACCCGCCTTCAAGAAGCAATTTATAATCAACATAGCTTCCTGTACGTATCTCAGTAAGAAAACTATCCCAATAAACCTCAAATAAATTTTTAACATTATACTGATCTGATAATTCAAATTGTTCATCAATGATGACATTTGTTGATGAATGTTCTCCAAAAACATATACTCTTATACTTTCAGCTGCGATATATATATACTTTTTAGGTATTATATGTCCTGACAATATTCCGACATCCAGATGATGCGCATTTTTCCAGAATGTTATGCGTGTAACCTTCACATTATCAAAATATGAATCAGCTTCAGGTGATATCTGAATACCTGGAAATGTTTCTTTAAAATATCTACTGTTCAAACTATATCAACCTCTCCCTGCATTCCAATTATCAAGTTCATATTTCAGTTCTGAAATAAGCTTATCCTGTGGACATTTTCTAAGTATCTCACCGTGTTTAAAAATAAGTCCGACTCCATCTCCGCCTGCGATTCCCAAATCAGCATTTTTAGCTTCACCGGGGCCGTTTACAGCACAGCCCATCACAGCCACTTTTATTGAAAGATCAGGATAATCTGCTATTAATTTTTCTGTTTCATTTGCAAGTTCTATTAAATTTATATGTGTTCTGCCACACGTCGGACAAGATACAAGTGAAATTCCACCTCTGCAAAGTCCGAGGGTTTTTAAAATCAGTTTTGCAGTCTTAACTTCTTCAACAGGGTCACCAGTGAGAGAAACCCGCATTGTATCGCCGATTCCTTCATTTAAAATTATCCCCAGTCCGACTGATGATTTGATATTTCCGCTCCAAAGTGTACCAGACTCTGTAATTCCTACATGTAGAGGATATTTTGTCATTTCGCTTATAAGTTCATGCGTCTTTACACTCATAAGAACATCTGATGATTTTATTGAAATGACAATATTATCATAGTCCTGTTCTTCTATCATCCTTACTTTTTCCATAGCACTTTCGACAATTCCTTCTGCCGTAACGCCACCATATTTCAATAATATATCTTTTTCAAGCGAACCTGAGTTGACTCCGACACGAATAGGACAATTATGTTTTTTTGCACATTTTACGACTTCAGATAAATTTTCTTTTGTACCGATATTTCCAGGATTTATACGTATTTTATCAGCTCCATGTTCTATTGCACGAATAGCTAACTTATATTGAAAATGTATATCTGCAACTAACGGAATATGTATCCTTTCTTTGATTTTATCAAATGCATCTGCTGCTTCTTCTGTATTTGCAGTACATCTGACTATATCGCATCCGGCCTTTTCAAGACTCAGAATCTGATCTGCAGTTGCATCTACATCACTCGTTTCAGTATTTGTCATAGACTGCACAGCAACTTTATTTCCACCGCCTATTGCTACATTTCCTATCATTATTTTTTTTGTATTATCTCTATATGTCATAAATGCCTCCATTTTGCGGAATTCTCACTTTTGAAAATGATGTCTCATCTGAAGTTTTCTTACTTTTGAAAGAGATTTCCAATATCATTGAAAAATACAAATATTACAAGTAACAATAACATTATCATGAATACCGCGGTGACTGTGGTCTCATATTTTTTCGGCACCGGTTTGCCCATAACTGCTTCCAGCGCAAGAAATAAAATTCGTCCGCCATCCAGAGCCGGAACCGGAAGGAGATTCATTACTCCTATATTTGCACTTATCAGAATTGTAAAATTTATAATATTAAGCAATACAATTCCAAATCCACCACCTGACTTTTTGGACTCATTTATCACATCATTCATCATATTGCCGATTCCGACAGGTCCCATAAGATCATCTTTTGAACCCTTGCCTGAAAAAAGAATCTTCAATGAATATATAGTACTCTTAACTTGAAATCTGACTTCATAATAAGAATATCTGAGCTGTTCCGCGAAATTTCTTGCCTTTCTTTCATTACATGTTATTCCAAAATAGTATTTACCGGTTGCTGTATCCTTCTTTTGTGTAAGCGTAGTATAAAAACTCTTTTTATCTCTCACATATTTAATTTTTACCGGAACAGAAGGATCATGGCTCAGTCGGTAAAGTGAAATTTCACGAAAATTATAAATCCTGCCACCATTAATTTCAGTTATTACATCTCCTGATTCAAGTCCCGCAGTTTCAGCTGCACTGTTTTTCTGTACTTCAGAAATTTCAGCCGGATCCAGAGGTACAAACGAAAGCAATATAATAGATAATCCGAATGCAAGAATGAAATTAAAAAAAGGTCCTGCAAACATTACTGTAAATCTTGAAAGAATTGATTTATTTGTAATTGCATTTGGATTGTCTGATTTCTCTGCCTCTCCTTCCATAATTACGTAACCACCAATCGGCAGTGCTCTTAGTGCATAAGTCGTTTCTTTCTTATTCCACTTTGCGATAGCAGGTCCCATTCCGATTGAAAATTCCGTTACGGCTACATGGCTTAATTTTGCAAATAAAAAATGTCCAAATTCATGAACGAATACAATAACTCCGAACATCAAAATGATTGCAATAATATTCAAGTAATTTACTCCTTATTTTTAAAAATGCGTTTTCAATATTTCTTCAGTCCAGTCCTTAACCGCCATAATTTCCTCGACATCAGGATTTTCTGCTATCTTATGCTGTTGCATTGCATATTCAATCATTTCATATATTTCAAGAAATTTTATCTTCCCGCTTAAGAATTCTGACACAGCATATTCATTTGCAGCATTCATTACAGTAGGCATTGTCCCGCCTTTTCTGCTTGCTTCTTCTGCAAGGTCCAGTCCGCGGAACTTATCTCTGTCAGGCATTTCAATAAGAATTGATGAGATTTTAGAAAAATCCAATCTGTTTCCGGGTAAATATTCTCTATTCGGATATGTAAGTGCATATTGTATAGGGAGCCTCATATCAGGCACTCCAAGCTGTGCAATCACTGCACCATCTTCATATTCAACAGCAGAATGAATTATAGACTGTGGCTGAATCAGCACCTCAATCTGCGAAATATCTACAGAAAAAAGCCAATGCGCTTCAATTTCCTCAAGTCCCTTATTAACCATTGTTGCACTGTCTATAGTTATCTTATTTCCCATTGCCCAATTAGAATGTTTCAAAGCTTCTGCAACTGTAACATTTTTCAGTTCTTCTTTTGTCTTTTTTCTGAATGGTCCGCCTGAAGCTGTTAAAAGAATTTTATGTATTTTACTTTCTGCGCGACCCTGAAGCGACTGAAAAATTGCTGAATGTTCACTGTCTACCGGAAGTATTTTTACACCTTTTTCTTTTGCTGCTTTCATAACAAGATGTCCTGCCGTAACAAGAGTTTCCTTATTTGCAAGTGCAATATTTTTCCCGGCATCTATTGCAGCCAGAGTCGGTTTTACGCCTATCATTCCTACAATTGCTGTAACAACCGTATCCGCTTCAGGGTTTTGGGCAGCTTCTATAAGTCCATCCATACCGCATCCTATCTTCACATTCATATCACGAAGACTTGTGCGAAGATCTGCCGCATCTTTTTCATCGGCTGCTGAAATAAATTCCGGACAAAATTCTCTCGCTTCTTTTTCCATCAGTCTGATATTACGTCCGCATGTCATTGCCGTAACTTTATAATCAGGATGATTACGAACCACATCTAAAGTCTGAGTTCCAATAGAGCCTGTCGAACCTATAATTGATATTTTTTTCATAAAACCTCCTGTTTATCACACAGCAAATTCCCGTTATTTTTTCAAAATAATGTTTTTATTTCACCAGTCCATGCTGCATAACATATTGCATAACATATTGCACAAGATAATATATAATTGGTGCTGTAAATATCATGCTGTCAAAGCGATCAAGCACACCTCCATGCCCTGGTATAAGTTTTCCATAGTCTTTACAATCGTTGTTTCTCTTGATTGCTGATGCAGCAAGATCACCTATTACTGCCGGAACTGCTCCAAGTGCAGAAACTACCATCATCCACCACTGAAAATAAGGAATATCATGCTCATATGTTTTAAATAGAATACCAAAGATAAATCCAAGAGCACCAGCCCCAATAATGCCACTGATAAGTCCTTCAACACTCTTTTTAGGACTCAAAAACGGTGCCATTTTATGTTTACCAAAAAGTCTTCCTCCGCAATAAGCGAGTGTATCATTTCCCCATGATGATATAAAAATTAAAATAACAAAATATCCGCCATCCGGTAAAATTCTGATTCTGTAAACATATGACAGCATTACAGAGACATAATAGAACGAAAAAAATGCTGCCATTATTTCTTTATCATGATATTTTGGAAATGAAAGTACATAAATTGCAAGTATTACAAGAAGATAAAGAATCATCACCGGTGTATATAGTATTCTGTTTCCAATTCCAAGCACAATATAATATAAGATTGTCCAGATTTCAGCTGCAATTGCGGGAGCCTTTTTTTCTATTTTATATACTCTGCAAAGTTCAAATACACCCACCAGAGAAAGCAGACATGAAGCGACAAGAGTAACAGGTCCTCCAAAATATAAAACTCCGACTGCTAAAATAACCAATACTATTCCACTTATAAGTCTAGTCACAAACATTATTTTTTACCCCACCATATCTTCTGTCACGAGATTTATAGTATTCTATTGCTTTTGAAAGATCTTCTTTTCCAAAATCAGGCCAGAGTGTTTCGCAAAAATAAAATTCAGAATATGCTGCCTGCCATGGCATAAAATTCGAAATACGAATTTCGCCGCTTGTACGAATCATAAGATCAGGATCTGGAAGTTCATTTGTGTCAAGATTTTCAGATATCAGTTTTTCTGAAATGTCATATGATGACATTTCTCCATCTTCCACTTTCTTTATGACTTTTTTTACAGCTCTTACAATATCATCTCTTCCGCCATAATTTATAGCAATTGTAAACTGAAGTCCGGTATTATTTTTTGTGGCTTCTTCCATATTCTTTATTGCAGCAACAATATCCTTGTCAAGTCTTTCCCGTTCTCCAATTACACGGACACGCATATTATTTTTATTTGCCCGCTGTATTGAATTGATCAGATAATTTCTGAGTATTGTCATAATTCCTGTTACTTCTTCTACAGAACGTTTCCAGTTTTCAGTTGAAAATGCATAAACAGTAAGATATTTTATTCCAAGATCCCACGCATCTTCACATATATCTTCAAGAGTCCTTGCACCTGCCCTATGACCATAAGTTCTCGGCATATGCCTTTCTTTTGCCCATCGTCCGTTTCCATCAAGAATAATTGCAACATGTTTCGGAACTTTTCTTTCTTCTTCCACTTCCGCCTCCAAAAATTATTAATATGCAGAAAATGGCCTGCCTAGAATCCGGCAGGCCAATATTTTACACACTTAAAACTAAATTGTCATTATTTCCTTTGTCTTACTGTCAATTTTCTCATCTATCTTAGCAATGTATTTATCTGTTGCTTTTTGAATAAGATCTTCCTCTGTTTTCTGCTCATCCTCAGAAATTTCTGCCGCTTTTACAGATTTCTTTACCGCATCATTTGCATCTCTTCTTACATTACGAACTATAACTTTTGCATCATCACCCTTTTTCTTGATGTCTTTTGCAAGTTCTTTTCTTCTTTCTTCCGTAAGTTCAGGAAGATTTAGAATAATGCTTTTCCCGTCATTATTCGGATTAAGTCCCAAGTCTGACGCTACTATGGCCTTTTCAATCTCTTTTACCATCTTTGGTTCCCATGGTGTAATCTTAAGAGTTCTTGCATCCGGAACCACTACATTT
>CALMUC010000270.1 GCA_937872845.1 uncultured Lachnospiraceae bacterium
GTTGTAGAGTTTAAAATCAGCATAATAAATAGAAAAAAATATTGCAAGACGTAGCCGAGGTAAAATCCCCGGCTATTTTTGTACCCAATTTTAAGGAGGTGATTACCGCAGTAACATATCGGGGAAAGCCCGATTCAATTTAATTCCAGGAGCAATCCTATTTTTATAGAAGCAACTAACAATAGAAGATAAACGAAGCCGGTAGAAGTGAAGCTGATTCATTTCCATCCGGCTTTTTTTGTCCCCCAAATTATAGAAGGAGAAATTATTTATGAATAAGAAAACAATTAATATAACGAATAAGGAAACAAAGAAGGACGGATTTTTTGTAGGAATGAAGAAGAAAGTAATTCCTGCATTTTCAGGAGCCATTATGGCTTGCAGTTTATTTTCCACACAAGTAATGGCAGCTACGGATACAAGTTCAGTAACTCAGCCACTTGATAACTTGAAGACCTTGGTTATCGCAATTATCGGTGCAGTTGGTGTCATTATTCTTGCAAAGAATGTTATGGAATTTGCACAAGCGTATCAGCAACAGGATTCTTCTACCATGAATTCTGCTCTTAAGGGTATTGTGGCAGGTGTTATGATGGCGGGTATTTCATCCGTATTAACGATCTTAGGATTCTAGAAACAACAATGGGTTAGATTCCCAAATCAACAGAAAGAGGTGAGACACAAGTATGGATATTTTCAATCTTGGAGAACAGATCCTTGACCTTCTGGAGATGGTATTTGGTTTTTGGAACAATCAGATAGCACTTGTATTTTCATTGCTCGGTCAGTCGCCCGTGGATTTTAAGGGCGGCGGTCCATGGGCAGTCATTGAAGGAATAGAACCTATCTTCGTTGGAGTAGGTTCATCTCTGGTAGTACTGTTTTTTGTCATTGGATTTTGTTCGGAAAGCGTAGACATTCGGGAAGAAATGCGATTTGAAGTTATTTTAAAAATGATGATTCGAGTTGGAATTTCTGAATGGCTGGTAGTAAATAACGTAACGATTATGAAGGCATTTTTTACATCGATAGGCAATTTGGTTGGATTAATGACGCAAGGAAATATTCCGACACTTTCTATTGATAGTGCACAGGCAGATGTGATATCAAATCTCGGTTTTGGAGCCAGTTTGATTATGCTGATACTAGCGGCACTGTTATCCATAATCATTATTATCTGTGGGTTTTTCCTGATATACACTGTTTACTTTAGATTCTTGAAGATATTAGTAATCGTGCCTTTAGGAGCTATTGCATTTTCAACAGTAGGTGGAAACAGAAATATCAATCATACTGCCGTAACGTATGCAAAGTACTTTTTGTCGGTGGTATTGGAAGCAGTAACAATGGCATTGTCAATTCTTGTTTGTAATGCATTCATTAGTGCAGGACTACCGTCATTTACAGAAAATTATGCAGATTGGGCACAGACACTTATTTATTTATGTGAGATGACATTTACAATTGCAATGACAGTCGGAAGTGTGAAGGGTGCACAGAACTTAACCAGTAGGGCATTAGGATTATAGGAAGGAGCAATTATGGAGACGTTGGAATTAAAGACACAATGGGGAAGTACGGAACAGGTACAACTTGAAATTAACAATTACCTGGATAATAACGGTATGTATATAGGGATTATGACTAGTTCAGATTATCCAGAACCATATGGAGATATGACAGTCAATCTAGATAGCAAAGCACCAGATTATTGCGGATATATTGACACCAATAATATGCCAGAGTTAGCGAAGTTCATAGAGGATAATGATATTGGGGAGTTTACAGGGCTTACGAAACGTAGCGGCTTTTGTGAATATCCCCTTTATTTATTTAATCCAGAGAAACTTCGTGAGTTATGTCCAGATGGGATGGAAGCTTATGAACGAAGTATTGGAGCTACGAAAGCACCAGAAATGAAAGAAAAGGCAAGATAAACGGAGGTGAGGTTATGGTAATTGAAGTCAACAAGGATGTTGATAGATATCAGGAGTCAGTGGCACTTGGATTATCAGCAAAACAGCTTATATTTTCAGCAGCAAGTTTGATTAGTGGATCAGGGATTGTCTTATTACTGTATCCCTATATCGGAATTACAGGAAGTGCGTATGTGGCAATACCAGTGGTAGCACCAATTGCACTTGGAGGATTTTATTCCTATAACGGAATGAGCTTTTACAATGTGATGCAAAGAAAGCTGCATATGATGTTTGGAAACAAAGCATTGGTCTATGTATCCACTGAGAGCGAAGCAACAATTAAAGCTTATCAGGTAGTAGAGGTGGGCAAAGGCAAGAAATCAGTAAGACCAGTAGAGCAGAATCAAAATAAAAAACAGGAGGAATTTGAGGCTATGAAGAAGAAAATGAAGAGCATAATGATTGGCTGTATTGCAGCAGTTGTTCTTGCAGTAGCAGGAACAGTAGCATATAAAATTTTTCATTAGTAACATGTAAATATTGTTATACCTCTATCAAGAGGTCGGACAATCCAGGCATTAGCCGGGAAGTTCCGGCTAGTGCATTTTAATGCAAAATGCATAGAAAGAGAGGCAAACAGATGAGTTTATTTTCAGACGGATTTAAGGAGCTTAAGAAAGCAAGCGAACCGCTTTACAAAACGCCAAAGTCCATTCAGGAAACCATTGAAATTATGGCGGTGGCGGAAAATGGAATCTTTGAGGTGGCAAAGAACCGTTATTCAAAGAGTTACCGCTTTCAGGATATTAATTATACCACCACAAAGGAGGAAGAGCAGATAGATGTATTTGAAAGATACTGTAAATTCCTCAATTCTCTTGATTGCAATTTTAAGATTACAATCAACAACAAGAATAAGAACATGGTAGATTTAAGAAAACTTGTGCTTCTACAGTATAAGAAAGATGGATTTGATCATTTCCGTAAAACCTACAATGACATTATTGAAGACAAAATCAGAGAGGGCAGACAGGGAATAGAGCAGGAGAGATATTTAACGCTTACGATTGAACGTAAGAATTTTGAAGAAGCAAAAGCGCAGTTTGCAACTTTGGAAGCAACAGTCCATAAGGCGTTTATTGAACTTGGAGCCGATATTGTTCCCCTTACAGGGAATGAAAGATTAAAGGTACTCTACGATTATTATCACTTAGGGAATGAAGAACAGTTTGAATTTGATCTGAAAGATTCAAAGATAGTGGGAACTGATTTTACAAATGACCTTTGCAATGGAATGGTGAAATATTTTCCGGAGCACTTTGAGGATGAGAGAAAATTCTGTAAGGCATTATTTATAAAGAAATATCCAAGCAGTTTATCTGATCGCTTTTTAAATGAGATCACAAGTCTTCCAGTACATTCCATTACTAGTATTGATGTAGTGCCAATTCCAAAGGATTTGACAACAAAGACTTTGCAGAAGAAATATCTTGGAATAGAAAGCGATATTATTAAGCAGCAAAGGGTACGAAATAAGAATAATGATTTTGCAACAGAAATCTCTTATGCAAAGAGAACTGAGAAGAAGGAAATTGAAGAAATCATGGATGATGTTAGAGAGAATGACCAGTGCCTGTTTTACGTAGCGGTTACGATTGTTCTTATGGCAGATTCTAAGAAGGAACTTGATAGTATCTGCGAAACAGTACAAACCATTGGAAAGCGTAATTCATGTACCATAGATGTACATTATTTAAAACAGAGAGAGGCATTAAATACTGCATTGCCAATTGGAGTAAGACAGGTGGAAACGATGAGAACCATGCTTACCCAGAGCCTTGCGGTTTTAATGCCTTTTAATGTTCAGGAACTGAATGATGTCGGCGGTAATTACTATGGAATCAATCAGGTTTCTAAGAATATTAATGTTGGTAATCGTAAGAAATTAATTAATGGTAATGGTTTTATATTCGGAGTACCTGGTTCGGGTAAGTCCTTCTTTGCAAAGCAGGAGATGGGAAATGTATTACTCAATACAGATGATGACATTATTATCGTGGATCCTATGAATGAGTATTTTGATATTGCTCATACATTCAAAGGAGTTGTAGTTAATATGTCAACTTACACGGATAACTACGTAAATCCACTTGATATGGATGTATGGAATTTGGATTTGAATGATACGAAAGGTTGGATTCGAGATAAAGGTGAATTTATGCTGGGGCTTTGTGAACAGTGTATGGGAGATACTTTAAATTCCAGACAGAAATCAATTATTGATCGATGTGTAAGAAAACTATATATCGATATTGCCAAAGCGAAAGAAAAGTATATTCCTATTATGTCTGATTTCTATCAGGTGTTGCTTGAACAGCCAGAGGATGAAGCAAAGGATATTGCATTATCTCTTGAATTATTTGTAAATGGTTCCTTGAATATCTTTAATCACCAGACCAATGTAGATATTGAAAATCGTTTTATTGTATATGGTATTCGTGATTTGGGAGCAGAACTTTCTCCGATTACCATGTTGGTTATGATGGAAAATATTCAGAATCGTATCATTGAAAATGCAAAGAATGGGAAAGCTACCTGGCTGTATCTGGATGAATTTCATGTTTTGTTAAATCGTGAATATTCTGCAAAATATCTTCAAGGGTTATGGAAGAAGGTAAGAAAGCAGGGCGGATTATGTACTGGTATTACCCAGAATGTAGTGGATTTACTACAGAATTATGTAGCAACAACAATGCTTGCAAATTCAGAATTTGTTGCATTACTGAAACAGGCTAATACAGATAGCTCTAAGTTAGCAGAAGTAATAGGTATCTCAGAAGCACAGCTTCGTTTTGTAACAAATACTTCAGCAGGTATGGGATTAATTAAATGTGGTAGCGTCGTTATTCCTTTTGATAATACTATCAGTAAGGATACAGAACTATATAAGCTTTACAATACCAATATTCACGAGAAAATTGCTGAGGAGAAAGCGAAAAAAGTTCTTGAACTAGCTAAAGAGAAGACAGAAGAATAAGTTTATACTATAGATTTTGAGGATAAGCATCTAAGCCAACAACTTAGGTGCTTTTTGTTCTTAGATATGAAGGAAGGTGAACAATGTGAAGATTAAAAAGGTGGATGATAAACCAATGATTATTCATACCAAGGAAAAGACCAAAATCCATATACATGAAAATAGAGATGCAAAGATTAAAGGTCATAACGTATATATGGTTGATCATTCGCCCATGAGTAAGGGCAGCACAACAAAGCAGACCGAGTCAGTGAATCAAGGTAAGAAGTCATTTCGCAAGAGTACCATTCATCAAAATAGATTGCGCAACCTGAATCCAGTTTCTCAATACCGACAGATGAGGAAAGACTCTAACCGTTCTGTAAAGATTAAGAATTCTACTATTAAGAACGCAGGTTTAATTAGTGCTAGTACAACGGTGAATCAGCTAGAAGGTGGAGAAGAAATACGAA
>CALMUC010000271.1 GCA_937872845.1 uncultured Lachnospiraceae bacterium
TATCAGAATAAATTGTGCTTTTCAACCGTACAATTTGCTAAAATTGTGTCTTATTTTTATACAATTTGTAGTCAATATTAATACAATATCTTTTTCAGTAAATATCCTTTATAAGTTTTGCTGAGGATAACTGCCATATATTTTTGATATTTTCACTATGACATTTGTAAAGAATATCTACTGTTTTTCAATAGATATTCACTACTATGTCTTTATCGATGCATGTCTGCTATGCAATTGCATCCATATTTGCAAGTTTCTCTGCCTGATCAGCTGATGTTAATGCATCAATAAATTCATCAATATCACCATTAAGTATTTCATTCAGGCGATAAGATGTCAGCTTTATCCTATGGTCTGTAACTCTTCCCTGTGGGAAGTTATATGTACGTACTTTTTCGGAGCGGTCCCCTGTTCCAATCTGGTTTCTACGATTTGCCTCTTCTGCAGCGTGCTGTTTCATTCTTTCCATGTCATAAAGTTTGGTGCGCAGAAGTGCAAACGCCTTTGCTTTATTCTGAATCTGAGATTTTTCAGTCTGGCTGTAAATAACTATTCCTGTCGGATAATGAGTAAGTCTTACAGCTGAATCAGTTGTATTTACGCACTGTCCTCCATTTCCAGATGCCCTCATTACATCTATACGTATATCTTTATCATCTATCTGAACATCTATATCTTCCGCTTCAGGCATTATTGCCACTGAAGCTGTAGATGTATGTATTCTTCCGCCTGATTCCGTTTCTGGCACTCGCTGTACTCTGTGAACTCCGCTTTCATATTTGAGTTTAGAGAATGCCCCTTTCCCCTTAATCATAAATTCAGCTTCTTTTATTCCTCCTATTCCTGTGTCTTCCAAATTCATCATATCTATTGACCATCTATGTGATTCGGCATATTTCTGGTACATGCGGAATAGTTCTCCGGCAAAAAGCGCTGCCTCATCACCGCCTACGCCAGCTCTTATTTCTACAATAACGTTTTTGTCATCATCTGCATCTTTAGGCAGAAGCAAAACTCGAATATCATTTTCACATTTTTCAACATTTTTTTTTGCATCCGAAAGTTCTTCTTTGGCCATTTCCTTCATCTCATCGTCTGTTTCTTCATCCAATATTGCAAGCGCATCATTTACATCCTGCTTTGCCTGCTGATATTCATGATACTTTTCAACGATAGGTATAAGGTCGCTTTGATCCTTCATAAGTTTGCGAAAACGTTCCTGGTCTTTTACAACATCAGGGTCTTCAAGCTGTTTCATAATTTCATTAAGTTTTTTTTCAATTTCCTTTAATTTTTCGTCCATTTTTTCTCCTTAATATAAATCCTCATTTTGTAGAATCGTGCTATAAACATTATATTTTTACTGCAAATTTTGCAAAATAATTTTTCAGTTATTATTTCAGAGTTCCTTTTACTATGCGGTCAAGTCCATTCAGATCTTTCTTACAGACTATATCTTTAAATCCTGCTTCACTGAGTATTTTTTTTACGCTCTCTGTTTCATCTGAACCTATTTCAAATTCGATTTTACCATTTACTTTCAGATGTTCAGGAGCCGCATTTGAAATACGTCTGTAAAACTCCAGCCCATCTGAACTTCCATCCAACGCAAGCATAGGTTCAAAATCCCTGACGTCTTTCATAAGATATTTAATATCTTCAGTCTTTATGTATGGAGGATTACTTATTATCATATCATATCTGGCATTTCCAAGTTCACCAAACAGATCAGATCGGACTATTTTTATGTCTGCACCAAGCTTCACTGCATTCCTTCCTGCAAGTTCAATTGCTTTAGATGATATATCTGAAATTGTAACTTCATCATTATTATGTAAAGATTTCTCACGCATCAGTTTATAAGTTATACCAACACATCCCGTTCCGGTACAAACGTCAAGAACATCTGTCTTATCTTGATTTTCAGTCTCTAAAAGTGCATCAGCAACAAGATTTTCAGTATCAAATCTTGGTATCAAGACTCCTTCTTCGCATAAAAATTCAAATCCATAGAATCCAGTACTTCCAGTTATATATTGAAGAGGATAATGTGTTGTTCGTCTTTTTATAATATTCCTAAAATCATTTTCGTTTATATAATCAAGTTCTTTATCTCTCATATTCAAGAGGTCACACATATTGCATTTCATTACATACATCATAATTTCGCGTGCTTCAAATTTTGCCTCTTTAATGTCTGCCATTTCAAGGGTTTTCACGGCCCAGTTAATTAATTCATATACATTCATAAATTCATCCTCCTTCCCTAAAGTATTTATATTTTTACTGATTGTAAAATAGCATTCCTATATAGTTCATGGAATTGTTCAAAAAATCACTTTTCAAAAGAATCATTATTCACACAGTCAATATACTCTCGCCAGTCAATCACTCCTTCAACGGATTTTATGGCAACTTCTATCATTTTATCATCTGGTTCCTTTGTAGTCAGTCTCTGAAGCAAAAGTCCAGGAGCACTTAATATATTTGAAATAAAATTATCATGTCTTCCGGCATATCGTATGAATTCATAAGATATACCTGCTATCAACGGTATCAGAAGAACTCTTGACAAAAGTCTCAGCCAAAGTGTATCAGTATTTACAAACATAAAAATGACAATGCTTATTATCATTACTATAAATATAAAAGATGTACCACATCTTTTGTGAAATCTTGAAGCCATTCTGACGTTTTGAACTGTAAGTTCCTTACCTGATTCCATGCAATTTATGCTCTTATGTTCAGCGCCATGATACATGAATGTCCTCTTAATGTCTTCCATATGCGATATAGCAGCTATGTACCCTAAAAATATTGTAAGTCTTATTATTCCCTCAGCCAAATTTACAATAAAGTCATTGTCTGTTACTTTATAAAATAAATCAGCCAGAAACGCAGGTAGAATCATAAACACCCCAATCGCAATAACAAGTGAAACTATAAGGGTTAAGATTATATATCCTTTATCACTTTTTTCTTCAGGCTCACTATTTTTTTTCCGTGATTTACTTTTATTTTCTGATTCAGTATCTCCATTTTTTGCAGTTTCTTCATTTTTTCCGTTTTCTTCAGTATCTTCAATATATTCTGATGACTGCATCAGTGTTTTTATTCCAATGTAAAGGCTTTCAATAAAACTTACAATTCCACGTATTATAGGGATTTTCAGAGCTCGTTTTCTGTCTGCAAACGGTTTGCACTCCGTAACACTTACTTCGATTTCGCCATCAGGTTTACGAACTGAAAGTGCATATGAAAATGGTCCTTTCATCATTACGCCTTCAAGAACAGCCTGTCCTCCAATATTAACTCTCTTCATATGATTTCCTCCATTTAAACTGCATTTCCACGTTAATATATATGATACAGTTCTTTTAGATTTACATATATATAATACAGTTATTTTGCAATCACATGCTTTCATGCTGAATAATGTCATTAAAAATTTTTACCTGTTTTTTAATTCTTCAGCATAAAAAAAAGCAGCTGAAACTTTTATTGTTTCGAACTGCCATAAAAAATGCACGCCAAAACGACACATATAATGTCGAACAAGCGTGCATTTGCATTTGCTAATCTTCTTTATTTGCTGCTGCAATACCGTATTTCTTATTGAACTTATCAATACGTCCATCAGCTTTGATAGCTTTCTGCTGACCTGTGTAAAATGAATGGCACTTAGAACATACTTCTACGTGAATTTCTTTCTTTGTAGAGCCTGTTACAAATGAATTTCCACAGTTGCAAACAACTTTTGTCTCGTAGTATTCCGGATGAATTCCTTCTCTCATTTCAAATCTCCTTTTATCATTAACGTATATGAAACACTGCATCTGCCACATCCTACCGAGCAGGATATATGCCTGATACCTCGATTTCATACCAGTAACGTATGTAATACTAGCACAGCATTAAGTAATGTGCAAGATAGAATATTTTAATTTTTCTTTCTATACATAATATTTTCATCTTAATACAGAAGTTTTTGTTATTATTTCAACATAATTATCCCACAATTTAGTCCACGTTTTCCATTAGTTGCACGATGAGAATGAAATATTTCATGAAGTGAAATTGTATCAAGTCCGCTGACAAAAATATTTTTTTCGCTTATTCCAGCATGAATCAAAACTGCAGAATTTATCCCCCATAAATCTATCATATATTTTTTTAAGTTTTCCTGCATTATATCATTCATATTTTTTTGAATATTTATTTGAGAATCTTTTTGAGCATCAATCTTTGTAACTTTTTGAATATCTTTCTTACTATTTCCCTGCATATTTTTCTTTATGCTTTCATCCTTACTTTCTTTAGTTTTTAACATTTCATCTATACGATTCTCCCGAACTCCTATATTCAAAAGCATTTCTTTCAAGCTGTCAGCAACATCTTCAGTCACTTCGTAGCTGTCCTGACCCGCCGATGGTCCTATAACAACTAAAATTTGAGATGGATTTGAATTATATTCAATCTGCATTTTAGAAATCAGTTTTTCTGCAATTCTTCCTGCCGTTCCTCTCCATCCCGCATGTGCTGTTCCTATAGCATTCTTCTCCGGATCATATGCCATTATCGGCACACAGTCTGCACCATAAACGATAAGAGGAAGATTCTTAACATTTGTAACCTGTCCATCTGTCATAAGATCATGCCCAGGAACAGGTCTGATAATTCCATTTCCAGCATCTTTTTCTGAAACACGTCTTATCCGTGTTTTATGTATCTGATCCGGGCAAGATATACGTTTCTCATCAATTCCCAATGCCATAGCAAGGCGGCTGTAATTCTTCAGTACAGTTTCTGTGTCATCTCCGACTTTAAATCCAACATTCATTTCAGAAAATATACCACTGCTCACACCACCAAGGCGTGTGGAAAATCCATACGTTATGTTCATTTTTCCACATTTTTCATTAACTGCATCATCAAAAGGCGTCACTGTTACATAAGCCACTTTTTCATTAAACCTTAGTATATTTTCTGAATTTTGTTCAATTTCTAATTTTGCTTCATTGTATGTAATCATAAATTTAAAAAATTGTAAATTCTATTCTCCTGAATTAACATTTATTTTTCAGATAATTACCCTATTCGTAAAAAATGCGTCAATCAGTTTCCCGAAAGACGCATCTTTTATTTCTATGATTTAAAATTTTATGAGTCTAAATATAATTAGCAGATTCCCTGTGCAAGCATAGCGTCAACAACTTTCTTGAATCCTGCAATGTTTGCTCCGGCAACATAGTCGCCTTCAACGCCATATTCCTTAGCTGAATCATCAATATTATGATAGATTCCAACCATTATGTCATGAAGCTTTCCGTCTACTTCTTCAAATGTCCATGAAAGTCTTTCTGAATTCTGGCTCATTTCAAGAGCTGATGTAGCAACACCGCCGG
>CALMUC010000272.1 GCA_937872845.1 uncultured Lachnospiraceae bacterium
AAAAACTTCTGCTGGTGCTATAAGTTTTACACCTGTTGTAAAGGTCACAAATCTCGCTTCTACAATTGAAGATTTAAAGAAAAGAGGAATGTGGTTTGCCTGTGCCGATATGCATGGAGAAATAATGTATAATCAAAATTTAAAGGGATCCATTGGACTTGTTATAGGAAATGAAGGAAACGGAGTTTCAAGGCTTGTTCATGAAAAATGTGATTTTACAGTTTCGATTCCCATGAATGGAGATATAGATTCTTTGAATGCATCAGTTGCTGCAGGTGTACTTGCATTTGAAGTTGTTCGTCAGAGATTAAATTAAAAATGAAAAATATAGAAAATCATGATGAGTTAGAACTTATTATCAAAGCAAAGAATGGAGATAAAGAAGCTGCTGAAAAAATTGTAAGAAAATACAGCTATATTGTCAGACATGAAGTCAGATTTTTTTATCTTGCCGGAGCTGAACCTGATGACTTATATCAGGAAGGTATGATTGCACTTTTTACATCAATATATGATTTCAACCCGAAAGCCGGGACATCCTTCAGCACATTTGCACTTAATTGCATTAAACGTAAAATAAGAACTGCAGTTACAGCTTCAAATAGAGAAAAGAATAAACCTTTAAATGATTATATTTCACTGAATGCTGAGATAAAAGAATCAGAAGAGGACACAGGCCTTATGCTTCTTGATGTTATTCCCGGTTCTGAACCTTTACCTGAAAAAGTTGGGCTTGATAATGAAGCATTAAATGAATTAGAAAAAAAGATGAAACAAAATTTGAGCCAGCTTGAATATAAAACAGCATTGCTCTATATAAAAGGATACTCACGTAAGGAAATAGGACGTGAACTTAATAAAAGTGAAAAGTCAATCAGCAATACATTGACCAGGATCCAGAATAAATTAAGTGATAAATCATAAAATACTAATAATATAAAAATTTAAGATTGGAAGGTCATGAAAATGAAAAAGAATTTATTGAAGAAATTTACCGCAATTGTTCTTACGGCAGCTGTTTGCCTTTCTGCATCTGCCTGTGGAAATGCAAAGTCATCGGAGACTTCAGGTAAATCAGGGAAAACTTATAAAGTTGGAGTTGTTCAGTATGTAGATGATGCATCTCTGAACCTTATTGAACAAAATGTTGAATCACGTCTCAAAGAAATAGGAAAAGAAAAGGGAGTTAAATTTGAAATAGATTATCAGAACGGACAGGCAGATGGCTCCACGCTTAATCAGATTGCTGCAAATATGGTGGCTGATAAGGAAGATTGTATAGTTGCAATTGCAACTCCTACAGCACAGATTATGCAGGCTGCAACAGAAGGAAAAAATATACCGATTATTTTCTCTGCTGCATCAGACCCTGTCGGCGCGAAACTTGTGAATTCAATGGATAAGCCAGGTGCAAATATCACAGGAACAAGTGATGCACTTAATACAGAAGCTGTAATAAATCTTATGCTGGCTGCAAAACCGGATACAAAAAAAGTAGGACTTCTTTATTCGAAGAGTGAAGATGCATCAGCAAAGGCAATTAAGGATGCAAAAAAAATTCTCGATAAAAAGGGAATTAAATATGTTGAAAAGACAGGAACAACTGTTGATGAAGTCAGTGCAGCAGCAGATGCACTTATAGCAGAAAAAGTGGATTCTGTATTTACACCTACAGATAATACAATAATGACAGCAGAACTTTCTATATATGAAAAATTAAGCAAAGCTGGAATTGCGCATTTTGGCGGAGCAGATTCATTTGCATTAAATGGAGCCTTCTGCGGATTTGGTGTTAATTATGCGAATTTAGGGTCTAAGACAGCTGATATGGTTGCCGATGTTCTTGTAAATGGTTCTGACCCTGCATCAACACCTGTTGAGACATTTGATAATGGAATTGCTACCATTAATACAGAAACGTGTAAAGCAATAGGACTTAATCTTGATGATGTCGAGAAGGCATTTAAGCCATATTGTACATCAATAAATGAAACCAAAACAAATGTGAAGTTTAATGATGCATCAGATTCAGATGCTCAGTAATCTTAACGGAGGGAAAAATGTCTGGATTTTTAACCATTGGTATTGTACAGACAGCTCTGGAATTAGGTCTTATATATGGGCTAGTCGCACTTTCATTGTTCATTAGTTTTAGTATTTTGAATATATGTGATCTCTCGACGGATGGCTGTTATACACTTGGTGGTGCAGTTGCGGCAATTATGACTATTGCCGGTCACCCGGTTGCTGCTATATTTGCCGCAATGGCAGCAGGGATACTATCGGGGTTTTGTACTGCAATTTTGCAGACAAAATTTGGAGTGAAAGATATACTTGCGGGAATTATTGTTAATACCGCACTCTATTCCGTAAATCTTGGTGTTATGGGATGGAAATCAAATGTTGCAATGGTTGGCAAGGATACAATTTTCTCTTTGGTTGATGGATGGTTTTCCGATAGCGTATTTTGGGAAAACTGGCACAAACTTATTACACTTATTATTATTACAGCAATTACAGTAGTTTTAGTCTGGTGGTTTTTAGGAACACGTCTTGGACTTTCAATCCGTGCAACTGGTGATTCACCTGCAATGGTAAGGGCATCATCTATCAATACTTCATTTACAATTATTGTAGGTATGTGTATTGCAAATGCATTCACAGGGCTTGCCGGAGCATTAAGCGCACAATATGATAAATCAATAGATATAACTCGCGGAACAGGAATGGTTACTGTGGCTCTTGCTTCACTTATAATTGGTGAAATATTTTCAAAAAAAGGCGGAATGATGAAGAAAGTATGTTTTGTAATTGTTGGTTCATGCATATATCGTTTTATTATTTCCATTGCTCTTCGTCTTTCTATTCCGACTGAAGCATTCAAACTTGTCTCTGCATTGATCGTTGCAATTGCAATTTGCTCACATCAAATGAAATCTGATTTTAAGTTCTCTATAAGGAAACATAAAATGAGGAGGACGGAGTAATGCTTAAAATAAATGATATTTCAAAAACTTTTAATTCTGGTACTGTAAATGAAAAAAAGGCACTCTCAGGACTTTCTCTTACAGTGCAAGATGGTGATTTTGTTACAATCATTGGCTCGAACGGAGCAGGAAAATCTACATTGTTTAATGCAATATCAGGCAGTTTTTTTATTGACCATGGCAGTATAATTTTGGATGATGAAGATATTACATTTGTTCCTGAGCATAAGAGAAGCTGCTATATTGGAAGATTATTTCAGGATCCTCTTATGGGAACGGCACCGAATATGACAATTGAAGAAAATCTTTCTGTTGCATATCTTCGGGCTGCTAAAAATAAAGTAAGTTTCAGCAGAGTGTCAAAGAAGGATAGAGAATTATTCAGAGAACGTCTTTCACTTCTTGGGATGGGACTTGAAAATCGTATGAAAAATCCTGTTGGATTGCTTTCGGGTGGGCAGAGACAAGCTTTGACACTTCTTATGGCAACACTTGTAACTCCTAAAATTTTACTGCTGGATGAGCATACGGCTGCTCTTGATCCGGCAACTGCTGATAAAGTTCTTGAACTGACAAAGAAAGTTGTAAATGAAAATAATATTACATGCCTTATGGTAACACATAACATGCATCAGGCACTTGAGCTTGGAAATCGAACGCTTATGATGAATCAGGGGAAAGTTGTTCTTGATTTAAGTGATGAGAAAAGGGCAGCTATGTCAGTAGATGATCTTCTTGCTGAATTTGCAAGAAAAGCAGGAGAAAATCTGGATAATGACAGAATTTTATTATCCGGTAAATAGATATGGGAAAAAGCAGGAAAATAAATTCTTAAATATTAAACCTAAAAAATAGTGGAAGTATTTTTGGGGTTGTGATATATTAAAATGCGTTGAGTGCCGCTATAGCTCAGTTGGTAGAGCGCAACATCGGTAATGTTGAGGTCGCCGGTTCGATTCCGGTTAACGGCTTTTTAGGCTGTAGATCATTGTGATTTACAGCCTATTTTATAAGGTTTAAATTTAATTGAAAATATCAGATATGAATATTTTAGGAGGGTGTATGAGAAACATGGGATATTTTTCAAATGCAGCCGGTCTGAAAATGATTGTTCCCGGACTGCTCGTTCTGGTACTTGTTCTATGCGTAATAATTGTTATCCTTGTGGTGAAAATCTCATCATTAAAAATGGTCATGACTGCATTGGAAGAAGATCAGCAAGCCTTATCGCAGCAGAAATCTTTCACTAAAGATAATGAATCAGACATGGCAGAAAAGCAAAATAATGAAGATGATGGATTTTCAAGAATTGAAGATGAAAATGATCAGGATGATCAGGATGATCAGGGAAAACTAAAAGAAGAATTAAAGTCAGATAATAATCAGACTGATAACCAGACTGAAGATCAATATGAAAATCAAAAAGAAATTTTAAATGATAACAGAATTGAAAATCAACTTGAAAATCAAAACGAAAATTTAATCGATAACGAAATTGAAAATCCGGTTGAAAATAAAAATGAATATCAATCTGATAATCATATAGATATTCAAGCTGAATATTCTCAAAGCAAAGATAAAATATATGTAGAAGATAAAAATTATGAAGAAGCACAAAAAAGTACAGAAAATAGTAATTATGAAAAATCTGAGCAAAAGTCGCAGGTTTTAAGCCGAAATAAGAAATATGCTCCGGGTGAGGAAACTGGAGAAATTATTCTTGAACATGCATTTGATAATAATATAAGCAAAAATATTCCGCATATTGAAGAAGAAAAGAAAAATCCGATAGAAGATGCTATGAAAGAAAGACCTTTTGGAATCGATTCAGCATTTGAAGTTGTAAGTCCGGATGATGAAAAAGTAAAAAGTCTTTTTAAAGAAGATATAAGTGCTTCTGATAAGCCAGAGGAAATAATAACAGGTGACAGTGCATTTTCACATGAAGAAGTCTTACAGGAAGATGAAAATAATCAAGCTGAAAATCCTTGTGATGAAAGTTCTCATAATGAAAGTTCTGAAACTGAATGCTGCCAAACTGAAAGTTCTTATGATGAAAGTTCTGAAACTGAATGCTGCCAAAATGAAAGTTCTCATGATGAAAACTCTCAGACTAAAGATAAATATAATATTGCAGAAATAAAATCATCAACTAAAATTATTTTACCGGATATGGATGAATAAAAATTGCGGAGGAAATACTAATGTCAGACAACGAAATAACAGTAAATTCTGAAGATACTTCTGAGGAAAAAGTTTCAAAGAATTTTATTGAACAGATTATTGATG
Organism: uncultured Lachnospiraceae bacterium; assembly: GCA_937872845.1. Lineage (GTDB taxonomy): Bacteria > Bacillota > Clostridia > Lachnospirales > Lachnospiraceae > Eubacterium_Q. Next base: position 5,277 of record CALMUC010000272.1, read on the forward strand.
AAGATTTAAAAGAAGGGAAATATCAGAAAATTGTAACTCGTTTTCCACCTGAACCTAATGGATATCTTCATATTGGTCATGCAAAATCAATTCTTTTAAACTATGGTATTTCAAAGGAATATGATGGACAGTTTAATCTTCGTTTTGATGATACTAATCCAATGAAAGAAAAAGAGGAATATGTTAAGTCTATTGTAAGAGATGTTGAATGGCTTGGAGCAAAGTTTAATGGTGAAATAAAATTTGCATCGAATTATTTTGAACAAATGTATGAAGCAGCTGTAAAACTTATAAGCAAAGGGAAAGCTTATGTGGACGATCTTTCAGCAGATGAGATACGGGAATATCGCGGAACACTCACTGAACCAGGGAAAAACAGTCCGTGCAGAGATAGAAGCATAGATGAAAATCTTAAACTTTTTAATGATATGAGAGATGGTAAATATCCAGATGGTTCAAAAACTCTTAGAGCCAAAATAGATATGGCAAGTTCAAATATCAATATGCGTGATCCTATTATTTATCGTATAGCCCGTATGACACATCATAATACAGGCGATAAGTGGTGTATTTACCCTATGTATGATTTTGCACATCCAATTGAGGATGCTATTGAAGGAGTTTCACATTCAATATGTACATTGGAATTTGAAGATCACAGACCGCTTTATAACTGGGTTGTTACTGAACTTGGATATAAATATCCTCCTAAACAGATCGAATTTGCAAAATTATATCTCACAAACGTAATAACAGGAAAACGTTATATTAAACAGCTTGTAGAACAGGGAATTGTTGACGGATGGGATGATCCTCGTCTCGTTACACTTGCTGCACTTAGACGTCGTGGATTTACACCTGAGTCAATAAAGAAATTTATGGAGCTTGTAGGAATAACAAAATCTCAGGGATCATGTGATTATGCAATGCTTGAATATTGTATACGTGAAGATTTGAAACCAAAGGTTCACAGAATGATGGGAGTTCTTCATCCTCTTAAATTAATTATAGATAATTATCCTGAAGACAAGACTGAAAATTTTGAGATTGAGAATAATCCTGATGATGAAAATGCAGGAACAAGAATTGTTTCATTTTCACATGAACTTTATATAGAACAGGAAGATTTTATGAAAGAAGCACCAAAAAAATATTTTCGCCTTTTTCCTGGGAATGAAGTTCGCCTTAAAGGTACTTATTTTGTAAAATGTACAGGATTTGATGAAGATGCAGATGGAAATGTTACAGCAGTACATGCTGTATATGATCCTGAAACACGTTCAGGAAGTGGATTTGAAGGACGCAAAGTTAAGGGTACTATACATTGGGTAAATGCAGCTGATGCAGTGGATGCAGAAGTTCGCCTGTATGAAAATATTGTAGATGAAGAAAAAGGAAAACTTAATGAAGACGGCAGCCTGAATTTAAATCCAAATAGTTTAATTGTTATAAAAAATGCAAAAATTGAAGCAGGTCTTAGCGATGCAGCTCCGGGAGAATCAGTTCAGTTTATAAGAAATGGTTATTTTTGTGTTGATTCAAAAGATTCAAAACCGGGAAATATTGTCTGGAACAGGATAGTTGGACTTAAGAGTTCATATAAACCGGAAAATAAGGGTTAAGAAAGTTAAAAGATGTATTATAAAATAGATAAAATACAAAATTTTAATCTTGCACAAACATTGGAATGTGGACAATGTTTCCATTTCCAGAAGATTTCTGAAAATGCTTATGAAATCAGTGCATATGGAAAAATTCTTACTGTAGAAGAAAAAAATGATTCTATTGTATTTTATGATACAACGGAATCAGAATTTCATGATATATGGGAATATTATTTTGACTTTAAGCGAGATTACTCAGAAATTCAAAATAAAATTCTCAAATCGGATCCGGAACTTTGTGATATTGTAGGAGAATATTCTGGTATTCACATATTAAATCAGGATTTTTTTGAAACGTTAATATCTTTTATTATTTCTCAAAATAAGCAGATTCCGCAAATAAAGCAGGTTGTACGAAATATATCTGAAAAATTCGGAAGTAAGTCAGCTGATAATATACATTTAAAATCAGATTATAAATGTATCAGTGATTATCAGAATTTGTATATTTTTCCTACTATTGAGCAGGCTTCACATATAACAGAAGATGATTTTCGCGCATGTAAAGCTGGTTTTCGTGCACCATATCTGATTGATGCTGTAAAAAATGTAAAAGATGGAAAAGTAACATCTGATAAAATAAGTACTCTCTCAAATGAAGATGCACTTAAAATGCTTATGACAATAAAGGGAGTAGGCGAAAAAGTTGCAAATTGTGTAATGCTTTTTTCATGTGGCAGACGTGATGCATTTCCTGTTGATGTATGGATGAAGAGAATTATGGAAAAAAGATATTTCCATGAGGACACACCTAAGGAGAAAATTGCTGAATATGGAAGAGAGAAGTATGGTGAGTATGCTGGATATGCTCAGCAGTATCTGTTTATATATGGAAAAAACAACCGGGTGTGAATATATCTTCATAAAATAAAAAAATAGGGTTGATTTTTATTTTGATTTGCATATAATAAAAGATGTTAGCACTCATGATTGTTGAGTGCTGAAAAACAAAACAGCATGATAGGAGGAATATAAAATGAACATCAAACCATTAGGAAACAGGGTAGTAGTAAAACAGGCTGAAGTGGAAGAAAAAACAGCTTCAGGAATTATTCTTACAGGAAACTCGAAAGAGAAACCTGCTTATTCAGAGGTAATTGCAGTAGGACCAGGAAAAGAAGAAGACGGGAAAATCACTCCTGTTCACGTTCAGGTTGGTCAGAAAATTGTTTATTCACAGTATGCCGGAACTGATGTGTCATTTGGCGATGATAAATACACGATCGTTAAAGAGGATGACATTCTGGCGGTTATTGAATAGTTAATAACAAACATTGAGTTTATCAGTAAAATATTTGATTATACAATTTTATTTTGGAGGCATAAAAAATGGCAAAGGAAATTAAATTTGGCGCAGATGCAAGAAAAGCTCTTGAGTCAGGAGTTAATCAGTTAGCAGATACAGTAAGTGTTACACTTGGACCTAAAGGAAGAAATGTAGTTCTTGATAAATCTTATGGCTCACCGCTTATTACAAATGATGGAGTCACAATTGCAAAAGAAATCACATTAAAAGATCCATTTGAAAATATGGGAGCTCAGGTAGTTAAGGAAGCTGCAACAAAGACAAATGATGTTGCAGGAGACGGCACAACAACTGCTACAGTTCTTACTCAGGCTATGATAAATGAAGGCATGAAGAACCTTGCAGCAGGCGCAAATCCTATTGTACTCAGAAAGGGTATGAAAAAGGGTGCAGAAGCTGCAGTTAAAGCTATTTCAGATCTTTCTGAAAAAGTCAACGGTAAAGACCAGATTGCAAAAGTTGCAGCAATTTCTGCAGGCGATGATCAGGTTGGACAGCTTGTTGCGGATGCAATGGATAAAGTGTCTAAGGATGGAGTTATTACAGTTGAAGAGTCAAAGACTATGAAAACTGAACTTGATCTTGTTCAGGGGATGGAATTTGACCGTGGATATGTTTCAGCATACATGTCTACAGATATGGAAAAAATGGTAGCTGAACTTGATAATCCATATATTCTTATCACAGATAAGAAGATTTCAAGTATTCAGGATATTCTTCCACTTCTTGAAAATATTGTTAAGGGCGGAAGAAGTCTTCTCATTATTGCAGAAGATATCGATGGAGAAGCTCTTACAACACTTATTGTTAATAAACTTCGTGGAACATTTAATGTTGTTGGTGTTAAGGCTCCAGGATATGGCGACAGAAGAAAAGATATGCTTCAGGATATTGCTATTCTTACAGGTGGTACTGTTATTTCTTCAGAACTTGGCTATGAACTCAAGGATGCAACAATGGATCAGCTTGGAGAAGCAAAGTCTGTTAAAGTTACAAAAGAAAATACAACAATTATTGACGGTATGGGTGACAAGGCTGCTATCGATGAGAGAACAAATCTTATTCGTACGCAGATTGGAGATACAAAGTCTGATTTCGATCGTGAAAAGCTTCAGGAAAGACTTGCCAAACTTGCTGGTGGTGTAGCTGTTATCCGTGTAGGAGCTGCAACTGAAACTGAAATGAAGGAAGCAAAACTCAGAATGGAAGATGCTCTCAATGCTACACGCGCAGCTGTTGAGGAAGGCATTATTTCCGGTGGCGGTTCTGCATATATACATGCAATTAAGAAGGTAAATGAAGTTGCAGATTCTATAGATGGTGATGAGAAAACTGGTGCTAAAATTATTGCAAAAGCTCTTGAGGCTCCTCTTTATAAGATTGCTGAAAATGCAGGTCTTGAGGGATCAGTTATTGTAAACAAAGTAATGGAAGCAGATGATAAGACTGGTTTCGATGCATACAATGAAAAATTTGTAAATATGGTTGAATCAGGAATTATTGATCCTGTTAAAGTTACAAGAACAGCTCTTCAGAATGCTACATCTATAGCTTCAACACTTCTTACAACAGAGTCTGTTGTTGCTGATATTAAGGAACCTGCACCAGCAATGCCTGCAGCACCTGCTGAATATTAAAATACAGAATTTTGAATAGTAAACTTGTATTGTAATTTATATTATAAAAAGTACCGATTCGGTTTTGACTGAATTCGGTACTTTTTTTGTAGTAATTTATTTGCTCTTTGGTATAATATTCTAGGTGAAAAATTTATTTATAAGATGTAAAAGTCAGAAATTGTTCATGTTTACAGGAAAAATGTTTTGAACATGGAAAGGTAAAATATCGATGACAATAGATTCACGAACGCATGATTTACTTATTGAACTTGCACTAAAGACAAGGCAGAACGCATATGCACCATATTCGGGTTTTTTGGTTGGAGCAGCACTTATTACTTCAGATGGAAAGATATTTACAGGATGTAATTGTGAGAATGCATCATTTGGTGTTACAAATTGTGCTGAGAGAACAGCTGTATTTAAAGCTGTTTCTGAAGGATATAGACATATAGATGCAATTGCAATTACAGGTGGAAAACTTGGCGGATTTATTGATTTTGCCGAACCATGCGGAGCATGCAGACAAGTGCTTGCTGAATTTGCAGATGAAAAAAAAGATATGGAAATAATTGTGGCAAAATCACAAACTGAATATGTTGATTATCAGTTATCAGAGCTTTTACCGCACGGATTTTTATTAAAAAAATAATGTTTAAAAATTAAAATGACAGGAGAAAATATATATTGAATCAGCTGAAAAGAATTAAGGGGTATGAAATAATTCAGGTTAATAATCTTGCAGAGGTAAATGGTACAGGCTACCTTCTGCGACATAAAAAGACAAATGCTAAAGTTTCTGTAGTAATTAATGATGATAAAAATAAAGTATTTACGATAGGTTTTCGTACTCCGCCAACAAATTCTAAGGGGATTCAGCATATTATAGAACATACAGTACTTTGCGGATCAAAAAAATATCCAGTTAAAGATCCATTTATAGAATTGGCTAAGGGGTCACTTAATACATTTTTGAATGCAATGACGTACTCAGATAAAACTGTTTATCCGGTTGCATCTTGCAATGCCAAAGATTTTCACAATCTTATGGATGTTTATCTTGATGCCGTTTTCAACCCGGACATATATAATCATGTTGAGATTTTTCAACAGGAAGGCTGGCATTATGAAATGTCAGAAAAGGATGCAGCGCTTATAATAAATGGCGTTGTTTATAATGAGATGAGAGGAGTTTATTCTTCACCGGACTCCGTTCTGGGATATGCTGTCAACCGTGCGCTTTTCCCTGATAATATTTATTCGCTTGACTCGGGAGGAGATCCGGATATTATACCATCACTTTCACGTGAAGAGTATCTTGCATATCATAAAGAATATTATCATCCATCAAACAGTTATATTTATTTATATGGAGATGTGGATGCTGAGAAAGAACTTGAATATATAGATTCTGAATATCTTTCTAAATATGATAATGTTTATATAGATTCTGAAATAAAAATTCAAAATCCATTTGAAAAACCAATATTTGCAACAGAATATTACTCAGTGGCAGACAAAGAAGAAGAGAGGAGACATACAAGCCTTAGTTATAATGTTGTAACAGGCAGAAGTTCTGACAAAAATCTTACAACAGCTATGGATATTCTGGGATACGTTCTTGTTGATGTCCCGGGAGCTCCTTTACAGAAAGCACTCGTTGATGCAGGAATATGTTCAGATGTTGACTGGAGTCTGGATTCAAGTATGCAGCAGCCTGTTCTTTCAATAATTGCCAGAAATTCAGAACCGGAAAAAGAAAATGAATTTATCAGTATTGTGGATAAAGTCCTGAATGGTGTATTGAAAAATGGAATGTCGAGTGAATCTCTGGATGCGGCAATTAATCATTTTGAGTTTAATCATAAAGAAGGAAATTTTGGCAGAGCTCCTAAAGGACTTGTACTTGGACTTGAGTCATTTGAATCATGGCTTTATGATGATGAAAAACCGCAATCAGCTTTTATGGTGGATGATATTTATGAGAATATTATCAAAGAAAAATGCAACAGATATTTTGAAAAAATCATAAAAGATTTTATTATTGATAATACTCATAAAGCATATGTCAAATGTGTACCAGAAGAGGGACTTAATCAGAAAAAAGATCTGGCACTTACAAAAAAACTCGAAGAATATAAAAAAAGCCTTTCAGAAGATGAAAAAAATCAAATAATTAAAAATACAAAACATTTAAAGCAGTATCAGTCAGAGGCATCTTCAGAAGAAAATCTGAAGAAAATCCCTATGCTGTCAGTTGATGATATCGATAAAAAAGCAATCAGACAAAAAAATCAGATATCAATGATAGGTGACGCAAAAATTGTTCATCATGATATATTTACCAATGGAATAAGCTATGTATCAATCCGGATTCCAATTTTAGATTTAACATTAGACGAATATAAAATTATTACACTTCTTTCTGAAATTTTTGAAGAAGTAGATACGTGTAAGCATACATATTCTGAGCTTTCAAATGAAATAGATATAAAGACCGGAGGAATATCATTTGATGTTCAGGCCTTTCCAAAGGATAATGGTGATTTTAATTCTTTTTTTGTGATAAATTTCAGAACATTTGATGATAAAATTTCTGATGGATTTATGATTGCAAAAGAAATTCTTTCATCATCTAAATTTGCTGATAAAAAAAGAATAAAAGAAATAATATGTGAGATAAAAGGCGCTGGTGAAGTGGACATGGTTGAAGGCGGACATACAACGGTGATCCGCAGAGCTTTATCATATATTTCGTCTTCATCAAGAATAAATGAAGAAACGGGCGGCATTGGGTTTTATGATTTCCTTCGGGATATATTGGATAATTATGATGAAAAATATGACGAAACAGTAAATAAAATGGAATGTGTATTAAAAAAAGTTTTGAGGAAAAAGGGAATGATTATATCTTTCACATCAAAACTTGATGCAAACTATTTAGAAAAACCACTTACTGATTTTGTTGAAATATTTTCTGATGAAAGTATTAAAGAAAAACCGGAAATTGTAAAAAATAAGAAAAATGAAGGCCTGATTGCTGCAACAAAAGTTCAGTATGTGGCAGAAGCTGGTAATTTTATAGATTATGGGCTCTCTTACAGAGGAGAACTTAATGTTCTTCAGGTTATTTTTTCATATGATTATTTGTGGACAAATATCCGTGTACTTGGCGGGGCATACGGGTGTATGTGTGC
>CALMUC010000273.1 GCA_937872845.1 uncultured Lachnospiraceae bacterium
ACAAATATAATAAATCAAACATATATCAAATTATTAGATGAGCCCGGTCGGAGTAATTGGATTTACTTTTTCTTATTATATTGGGGGTGTGAAAAGATGATAAATCAAGAACATATTGATTCAATAAAAGGTCCATTAAAGGCAATACTCGAGGAAGAACTTAATAGGGGAAATGTAATAAGAGAAACATGGGACCATTGGCCTCAAGGAGTAATTTCGATTTCTCTTGAGTATGAATTTATTACACCGATTAATAAGAATATATCAGGAGTTGAATACTTGGATATAGATGATAGACATTATTGGAAGGCTCAATATTTTGACGAAAAAAACAAAGTGCTTCTTGTATGTGGCTTTGGACAGAAAAAAATGAAAGTTCGAAAATTTTGAACTTTTTCACTATGAAGGAGGATAAATGGACTTTTTAGATGCTAGTAACGTAAAGAATAAATTAATAGGTTAAATCGCAGAGACAATATAATATAACAACAAAAGATAAGTATAATGAAACCAAAACTATTTTGATAGAAGAGTTCAACGAATCAATAGTAAAGTTAGTGCAAAAGTTTGAAGAAGACTATGAATCCGCAATAAAATATCTATTGGATGATGGTTTTGAAAAATACAATGTTTCATTGGATTTTATTGTAGATCATCTGGGAGCTGATTCCGTAAGATATAGAGTTGATCTGATTAAACAATTATCACAAGATGAAATAGAACAGATTAATGAATACAAAAATGGTGCAAAAACTAAAACATGGATGCTTAATAGATGCAATCTAAAGTACATTGTAGATAACAATTTGTATAGTGGATAAAATCGGAATTTAATCTCAATACCTATATTGAAAAAAATATGGCAGGTGGCAAGGCAAAATGCCATCTGCTTTTTCGTATGCTGGGTGCCTGGCATAACAACACAATCTTTGGTAGTATATGAGTAGTCCGTACCTTATAACGATAGATTTGGGGCAATCGTTAAAATGTTTAAGTGTTATCGTTAAAAGGTTTAATTAGAAGAAGTGATATATGGTATACTTTGAATAGTAGCAGTACATTTACTTTAAAAGGAAGTGATAGGTATGGATTCTATGAACGAACTCGATTCTATGTGTGGAGTTTCTGATGATGAATTGACAGAAAGATTCATTAAGGCGGTTGAGATAGCGAAGGAAACCAATATAGCTAAGGGCGGTCCTGTACAAAAACTTGATAAGGATGGTAATCCATATATGGAATATCCTGATGGAAGGAAGGTTTATCTGGATGACAGAAAAGAAGCCTGAGATCATTGTATTTGCCGGACCTAATGGAAGTGGCAAAAGTACAATAACTTCGTTTGCTAAGATAATACCGCCATATATTAATTCAGACGACATAAAGAGAACCAATGTGTGCTCTGATATTGAAGCTGCAGATATTGCTGAAAAGCTACGCAATAATATGGTTGATAATAATACAAGTTTCACCTTTGAAACTGTTTTATCAACAAGACGAAATCTTGATTTGCTTATTAGAGCAAAAGAACAGGGTTTTTTTATCAGAGTAATATATGTATTGACAAGAAATCCTAAAATAAATGCGACCAGAGTCAAAATCAGATTTGAAAATGGCGGACATGATGTTCCTGTTGATAAAGTGTATTCTAGATATGAGAGAGCATTAAAACTTCTTCCGGAATTGATTGAAGTAAGTGATGTATGTCATATATATGATAATTCGGATACGCCATTCAGAATCTTTAAAAAAAGAAAGAATTCGTATTTTTATTGGGAATCTGATTATTGGACAAAAAATAAAATATCAGAACTGACAGGTGTAAAACTGGATTAGGAGTTACGCTTAACGCTTACACGCATCTTGGTCTTCAGGATGCAGAGGAAGAAATGAAGAGAATGGCAGAACTTCAGAAGGCACAGAAAGAAGTTCAGAAAAATAACAATAGAATAAGAAGAAACATGTTCAAAGTGGTTTGATAGAGAGTATGCTCCCATTCATGAGGTAAGATTACCTTGTGGGCGGGAGCTTTTTTGATAGCTCTGTTAGGTATTTTAACGATTTCAAGAATATGAAAATATGGTACAATAACCTAGTTGATAGAAAATGAGTTAGTGACGAAAAACCAAGATTTTATGACCCACTTATTACCTACTATGACACAATGGGTAATTATTATTCAGAAAGAGTGAAAGAAAAGATAACTATGCGTACTTGTTCAAGCTGTCATAAATTAATAGGTTCTGATGTGAAGACATGTCCTTATTGCGGAGTAAGTGCATCTGAACGTGAAATGGAACAATTGGCAGAGGATAAAGCAAAACAGGACAATGTATATGAATGTTTCAAGGGAGACTTTTCAGAAAAAAAGAGTATCGGAGAAAACCTGGTATTTGCTAACGGTAATATTATTGATAACATTAATAGTAAAGATTGGAAAACATACGGAGCTTGTTACAGAAAAGGCAAAGTTTTAATATATATTTACGCAACTGATACGGAGGGCGATATGCTCTCAAATGAAGAATACAATAAGATAAACAGGCTGATTGATAAACTTGGTTTGCCCGAAATAGAAACGGAATGAGATAATTAGGAAGAACATCATTGAGATGTTGAAAGTGGTCAAAGACGATGTGGGCGAGCATGACTTGTTGCACCCATGCTGCCGCCCGGAAATGTATGACTTTTTCTATCATAACGGAGAATGTCATCCGAACTGTTTTGACAACATCAATGGTGCGCTCGGTGAAGAACGTCCGCAGATTACGCCAGTCAACCTGTTTATGTATACGAAAATCAATGAGGATGGCAGCATATCGGTAAAAGTACCATTATCCAAGGCTGGTGAAAGTATTGTTTTGGAGGCATTGATGGATATAACGCTTGGAGTGGAAATCGTTAAAAGGTGCACCCAGCGAACATTTAGTTTACATAATATGCACCCGGTATTCTACTACTTTTTTACTGCTACAGAGTGCCTACTTATGCCCATTTATGCCTATTTACGGCATACACTGTAGTTTTCACAGAGATTTTGGAAGTTGCCGTAAACCGGCATAAGTCGGCATAATGCGGCATAAAAGGGAATAATAAACGTATGATTAAGATTTTATTTGTCTGCCGCGGCAGGAATTGCCGGATTACAGCAGTTTTTCTCTTTTAATATTAAGAATTGGAATTATTATAGTAACTTTAAAAGTTTCGTCAGCAGTTGTTTTCATAATCCCATTATATTTGTCGACAATAGTTTGAATATTGTGCAAGCCATAGCCATGGCCGAGGGGATCACAATTAACAATGAGAGAAGATTTTGAAGTGCATTTATCATATGTATTGTCTGAGTGTAATATGAATTGATTACTTGCAGTGTTGAAAATTGAAAAATTAATAAACTTTTGACCCGGTGTATCAGAAGTACAGGCATTGATACAGTTGTCAAGCATATTTCCGATGATTATGCACAACTCGTAGTCATCAATTGGGATTTTTTCAAGATTGATTTTTAAATTGGCATTAAATTTTATATTTTTCTTAGATGATATATTTTCATAATTTGTAAAGAATGAATCGATGACAAGATTTCCGGTATTATATTTTGTATATGTGTTCTCTAAGTCGGACATGGCAGAGTTTAAATATGACAAGAGACATTCGTATTCGCCATTTTTAATATGTTCCTGTATTTCAAAATAATGTTTTTTTGTGTCATGAATTACTCTTCGACTGGTTTTGTATGATTCGCTTAATTGAGAATACTTTTCTTTTTGATATTCTATCTGATCAGATAAATTTTTCATATACATATTATTATGATAAACAGCTGCCATTTTGTCGAGAAGTATAGTATTAACAACATTGAGAATGGCAATAGAAAGATAAATCAGGCCATATTTCAGTTTATATGAAGAATTATCTTTATAAGCCGGAAGCACCATTATTAAAAATATTGATATAATCGGAGTTAAAAAGACCAGAATATTATATGCAGTAGGATTGTCGGAAAAAGATTTATTAAGAAATAATGAAAAAATGAATTCAAGAATTATAAAAATTATTTTCGAAAAAAACTCCATTGTAATATTATATTGATTTTGACTATATGACCCTGAAATCATGCTCCAGACAGGAGAAAAAAAGAGCAAGCATAAAAATTCTGATAATGTCGCCAATAATTGAAAAGAAACAGTTATAAAAAAATTACGCTTTATATTATTGGAAAAAAGAAAACATAGTAAGAAAGTTGTGACTAAACTAAGCAGAGTTGCTATATATTTAAAATATTTAGAATTACTGGCAGCAGGCAGAAGCATATTAAAAGTCAGCACAGCTTCAACAGCAATAAATGATAAATAATATATGAATTTATTGATGTCCGGTTTTGGTTTGCCCATGTATCTGTAAAAAAAAGTCATTAAAATAAAAAGATCTAATAAAATATCTGTAGAAAGTATCAGCAGATTCATAAAAAACTCCTAATTTATCGTTGTTAATATCTGATTCACCATGTGATTTTTGATTCCTTGTTCATGTCTTCTGCTTAGAGGAATTGAATCCCCATTAGACAGATAAATCTTATGTTCTTTTATGTAATGTATATATTCAATATTTACAAGAATACCTTTGTGGCAGATAAAAAAATAATAATCCTTTAGAATATCACACCATTCAGCAAGAGTACCTTTTGTTGATACTTCTTCATTTAATAAATGAAAAGTAAGAATCCTGCTTTTACTGTCTGTACTTTCAATATAAATGATTTTATCTAAATTCAGCAGATATTCTGTCATATCAGATGAAATGACGGTATATGTTTTATGTTTTTTATATAAAATCTCAGATATCTCATTGAGAACATTTATGAATGAATCTTCAATCAGAGGCTTTTGAAAGTAATAAAAAGGGTGAGACGAAAAACTGTCCTGCATATATCTGGAATAGTTGCTCACAAAAATAATTATTACATCCTCCAGATGACATTCAGCTCTTATTGATTCAGCCAATTCCAGACCGTTAATTTTCGGCATTTCGACATCCAAAAATACAACATCGTAATTAATACCAGACTTAATAGAATTAATCAAATCATATCCATTGTTAAATTCATGTGTCGAAATTGAAAGATTTAAATGGGAGAAAGAAAAAATATCAATATACTTTAACATGCTATGCATGAAAGCTATATCATCGTCACATAGTGCTATGCTGAGATTCATCAGAATTCCTCCAATTGAATAATTTACCAGATATCTGGTTAATTAAAGTAAAAAAAATACAAATGTAAATTTCATAACCAATATCAATTATACCAATATTTATGCAAATTATAAAAGCAATAATAAATACTGACAATAGTAATACGGATAATATGCGCAAATGTAAAATTTCTTTAGCAATAAAAATTCTGTTTGGGTGATTCACCGGTGTAAAGAAAATTATGCATAGTGAGAAAAATACAATTGTAATAAAAAAAAATATTTTGAAAATGTCAGAAAAATAGTTTTATAAAAAATAAAGAGATTAGAAGTTAGTATTATAAAAAGAAATAAAGTATATGATATAAGGCTGCAAAGTATTCTGGATTTAGCATGATATCCACCGGATAATTTTTTTAATGGAACAAAAACAATAAAGAATATCAATGTATGAAACATATTATGCGTTAATATACCTAAAATTATTGAGTTGATGCTATATAAAATAATATCAAAAAAATATTCCAGACAATAATTATATGCCATTTCATAATTCTTTGAGATCATATTGTTGGATATAAGATGGTTAGATATATTTTCACTTATCTTTTTTGAAATAAACATAGTACCCCAGCCCTTTTATATTGATTTAAGAATAAAGCATGTATAAACATTATAACAATATTTATGCAGATTATAAAAGCAATAATTGACCGCTCATGTATGAAATATGACCGCTTGCCGGTACTTTCCGTTTTTTAAAAAAATTTGTGATAAATTATGAAATGTAGAAATAAAATTATGTGAGAGAAAAAGCATGAGATGAAAAAACAATAATTTGTATGATAGATAATACAGAAAACAAAGCGGATTTTATGGGCGAAGTGCAGGTGCAGGTTTCGCCAGAAATAAAGACAATATAGTTTATCAAAAAAAATATATATTTAAATGGGGTTATATTCAATAAAACAGGGGAAGAAAAATGAAAATCAGGGTTGCAATTATTGATAATAATAAAGATTATCTTAATAATCTTATTGACTATTTTAATTCAAAATATTCGTTTGAGATAGAACCAATAGCATTTTCTGATGTAGATGCAGCCGAAAAGGCAACATTGAATAATATTGATATATATCTTATTGAAGAACAGTTTGTTGATAAATTTGAAAAATATGATGATATAAAAAAAATAATATTAGTAAGCTCTTCAGATATAGATGAATATCACGGGAAAAAAGCAACAGGTAAATATCAGAAAATTGAAAACATCTATAAAGTAATATTAGACGTATATTCAGCGAGTACAAAATATGATTTTTCGCAGAAAACAGGGGATGTTGGAGCAAAAGTTGTATGTTTTACTTCTGTTTGTGGAGGAGTTGGGACAACAACAGTTTCACTCAGTTATGCAATTAATAAAGCTATTAAAGGAATGAAAGTTTTATATCTTGATTTGAACGAAATTTCTAATGTCTCTGCTTTTCTTAATGGAGAAGGAGAGTATACATTTAGTGATGTTCAATATTCTATTAAATCTAAAAAATCAAATCTTTCAATAAGGATAAAATCATATGTAAGAACGGATGAGTCAGGAGTAGATTACTTTGCAGAACCTGTTAATGTACTTGATATGACAGAAATGACTGATTCCGATATGATAGAACTTTTTGAAACAATAATTTCAATAAAAGACTATGACTTAATAGTTGTAGATATGAAATTATTATTCAGAAAATTTCAATTGAAAATATTATCAAAAGCAGATGGAATAATATTTATATCAGATGGATCAAGTGCAGCTAATTCTAAGATATATAGTATGAATAATGCTCTGATTGAATATGAAAAGAAAAATGGAGAGGAATACTTAGCAAAATCAGTTCTTATTTATAATAGATTCAGTAGTAAATTAGGCACAGTAATAGATAATCTGTCAATCAGATATATAGGTGGAATACAACGTATAAGTGATGCAACGGAGAGACAAATTATTAATCAAATAAGTCAATCTCCAGTTTTGTCCACAATATAGGAAAGATTGAGAGAATAAAATGAAAAGAAAATATATAGAGTCAGAAATAGTGCTGACAATAAAAGATTATATTTTAAATAATATAGATTTAAAAAATCTTTCAGATGATAACCTTGAAAATTTAATTGAAAAAAAATTAAATGAATTTCTTGACGGTGAATATATTTCAGTAAATGAACGGGTAACAGCAGTAAAAAAAATATTCAGTTCAATCAGGGGACTTGGAGTGTTAGATACAATTCTTTCAGATGACACAATAACTGAAGTAATGATAAATGGAAAAGATAATGTGTTTGTTGAACAAAGTGGAGTAATACATAAGCTTGAAGATACATTTGAATCAAATAAAAGACTTGAAGATATTATTCAGAGAATTGTCGGATTGGCAGGAAGAGAAGTTAATCAGTCAACACCTATAGTTGATACAAGGCTTCAAGATGGTTCCCGTGTAAATGTTGTATTACCGCCGATAGCATTAAGTGGTCCGACTGTTACAATAAGAAAATTTTCTAAAGATCCTATGACTGTAGAAAAACTTATAAAGTATGGATCATTGTCTGAGGATATTGCTTATAAGTTAAAACTGCTTGTTGAAGCGAAATATAATATTTTTATTTGTGGTGGTACAGGATCAGGGAAAACAACGTTCCTTAATGCATTATCAAATTACATTCCGCATAATGAAAGGGTTATAACAATCGAAGATTCAGCTGAACTTCAAATAAAAGGTGTTGATAATCTTGTCAGTCTTGAAACAAGAAATGCAAATTCGGCCGGAACAGGGCGTATATCGATGACTGATCTTATAAAATCATCTCTTCGAATGAGGCCAGATAGAATTGTAGTTGGCGAGGTTCGTGGAGGGGAAGCATTGGATATGTTACAGGCAATGAACACAGGGCATGATGGCTCATTATCGACAGGACATGCAAATTCGACCAAAGATATGTTATCACGTCTTGAAACAATGGTACTTCAGGGAGCTCCGGGACTTCCACTGGAAGCAATAAAGCAGCAGATAGGATCTGCACTGGATATAATTATTCATTTATCAAGACTTAGGGATCACAGCCGTAAGACAATGGAAATTACAGAGGTACTTGGATGCGTAAATGGTGAAATAGTTTTGAATCCACTTTATCAATTTGTTGAAAGTGAAGATAGTTCTGTATCACATGTTGCCGGTGAACTAAAGAGAACTGAAAATAAAATGCAAAAGGTTTTGAAACTGCAGCTTTCCGGTATACGAGATGTAATATAGGGAGAATATTTCAATTATGGGGCAGGATAGAGTAAATCAAAAGGAATATAAAAAACAACTTAAACTCCAGGAAAAAGAAGCAAAATCAGCAAAGAAAAAGCAGAAAAAAAAATTAAGCCGTAAAGAATGGGAAAAAACATATATTCCATTAACTGGAATCATGGGAAATGCAAATGATTATCATATTTATAATATGAGAGTGATTGATAAGATCATTGGATTTTTATTGGGATTTGGACTTTCAGCGGTTGTGATTTATGTATTCTTTAGAAATATTATTTTTGTACTGATTGTAAGCATATTTATTGGGAGCAAAAGCATACGATTGTATAAATATCATCTTACTGATAAACGAAAAAATTTATTACTTATGCAGTTTAAAGATTTATTAGAGTCGCTGACGTCTTCATATTCGTCAGGAAAGAATACAACTGATGCATTCAAAGATGCATATTATGATATGCAAAATATATATGGTACGGATGCTGACATAGTAATTGAACTTGGAATCATAAGCGGCGGTATTGATAACAACTTGACAATTGAGGCGCTGCTGCAGGATTTTGCAAATAGAAGCGGGTTGGATGATATACAAAGCTTTGCAGATGTATTTGATGCATGTAACAGATTAGGGGCCAATGTCAGAACAGTTGTTAATGATACAAGAAGCGTGATTAACGACAAAATAGAGATGGAACAAGAAATAGATACAATGATAAACAGTGGAAAAAATGAAATAAATATTATGATTGTTATGCCTCTTGTAGTTATGCTTGTTTTAAGCGGAAGCGGAAGTATGTCAGTTACAGTAAATACCCCAATAAATATAGCTGTTAAGGTTGTGGCATTGTTAATATTCAGTGTCGCGTATGTAATGGGGCGAAAGATAACAAATATAAAAGTTTAAAAATATATGTTGAGGGAAAAATATGTTAAATGTGGCACAAATAATTCTGACTGTCATAGGATCAATATTTGGAATTTTCAGTTTGATTATTTATTTTAAATATAAAAAAAATTTTGACCAGATAATTTCTGTTATAGATAGTGACGAATTCTTTCTGTCTGAATTGTTTTTTATCGGATTTGGGATTATGGATACATTTCATTTTGATATGAATAATGACTTATCACGTAAGAGAACAAAAGAAATATCCGAAATATATGGGAAAAAGTATGCACAATTTCATTTGTATGTATTAAGAGGTGGTCAAATCACATATTTGATGGTGTTTGTAACAATTGCAATCTTATTGTCAGCAATGGCTGGTAAAACAGTTGTAGCACTGTTTGGCATTATATTGTCTATGCTTCTGGTTTATTATCTTGAAGAAAATTTAAATGATAAATTAAAAGCACGGAGAGAGGAAATCATGCTGGACTTCCCAAATGTATTGTCTAAGCTGACGCTGCTAATAACATCAGGAATGGTTATGAGGGATGCATGGAAGAAAGTAGCACTAGGCGGAGAACGGGAATTATATAAGGAAATGCAGATGACCGTTCAGGATCTGGAAAATGGGATTCCGGAAGTTGATGCATATATTGGATTTGCAAACAGATGTAATGTGAAAGAAATCAGAAAATTTGCTGCAACATTAACTCAGAATTTAAAAAAAGGTGGCAGTGAGATGACAATGTTTTTAAATGATATGTCTAAGGAAATGTGGGAAACAAAGAAAATGACAGTTAAGAAAAAAGGTGACAAGGCAGCATCACAGCTTCTTATTCCAACAACAATAATATTTGTCGGAATATTAATTCTTATTTTGGTTCCAATGCTTGCAAGCATGGGTATATAAAAGACATATAGGAAAGGAGGGAAGGGTAACGATAATGTTAAGAAAAGCAATTGATTTTTTGAAGGTGAAGGCAAAACAGAACCTTCAGGCGATACAGAACGAAGAAATTGGTTCCAGTGAAATGGTGGCAATAATTGTTCTTATCGTTATTGTTCTTGCAGTTGCAGTAATATTTAAAGATCAAATAATATCAGCTGTAAATACGGTTATGACCAAGTTAAATACTTTTATCAGCGGTAGTTGATCAGATGTAAATGTAAATTGAATAAATTAATACATGTGGGTGCAGTCAATTATAATTTTTATTATGTTGGCTGTATCCATAAAAAAATGTTTTGACAGTGAGGTGAGCAAGAGCGAAAGATGACTGGGAGACAAGTGGAACATAGAAAGAAAAAATTAGACCCTTTGAGAAAAATGGAACAAATAAAGGGCTCAATATCAGTATTTTTAATATGTATACTTATTCCAATGACAGTTTTTCAGGGATTGCTAATTGATGCATCAAAACTTGTTACTGCAAAAACTATGGCTTCAAATGCTGGATCCATGGCGATGAATGGAGCACTTGCGGATTATAATACAACAATTGCTAATGTATACGGACTTTTTGCTATGTCTGCAGATGAGTCGGAACTTTCTGAAAATGTCAGTAAATATTTCAATGAAACATTAAGTTCTTCTAATCTGGATTTAACAAGAGTTCCTCTGACAGATGCTGGTAATGTATCAGATGCTTCAAGTTATTCTACATTTATGAATATGAAAGCGAATGTAACAGCTAAATATGCAGAAAATAGTTCTTTGGAAAATACAGAGATAACAAAATCTGAAATACTTCAGTATATGAAATATAGAGCACCTGCAAGTTTATCATATGGATTGCTCAGTAAGTTTAAAGCTTTTACAGCACTCAGTAAACAAAAAAAGGCTGTTGATGCAAAACTGGATTATGATAAAGAATTAAATGAAGTTCAGAAAAAACTGCAGGCTGCATATGATGCAATTGATGAGTATCTCACAATATCAGACACATTGAGCAGTGAATATAATAATCTTGATAAAATAAAAACTGATTATCAAAAAGTATCTGGATGTCTTGCAGAATATAAAGTATTGGAAAATAAAAACTATGATACAGGTTCACCACCGGAAAGTTCAGTGAAAGAAGTAACAGCGGGTTCAGATCCAAAGTCTGAAATTTCACCATATATAATTGATTACGCTGAGTCTGTCGGAAAAATCAGATGTTTTTTAGGAACAAAGAAAGATGGGACACTTAAGAGTGGTCAGAACATGAGATATTATTCTGAATTAATAAATAAGGCAGAGGAAGATGGAGAATATGCTAAGCTTGATGCTATAGATAAAATGTATAAGAAATGGGATAGTACCGTGGATAAGTCAGATATAAAGTATTCTAAGTATTTTTCTATATTCTATGTAAATGATCAAGAGTATCAAAAGAATAATCCTTCTGGGGCTGACTACGAAAATGAGGTGAAAATAAGAAAAGAGTTGCAGAAATATGATGTCAGCAAGATAGTGCAGAATTATCAAAATAGTCTGTCAACTAAAGGAATTCAAAATTCAGCGAAAGATGCATATCAGATTTTGAGTACGGCTGATAGTGATTTTATAAAAGCGAGTGCTGCATTGGAAAATGCATCTGAAAAAATGCAAGAAGCAAAGGATGAAGAAGCAAAACTAAGCAGTTTAAAAGAAACCTGGAAAAATGCAGTGAATGATTTACCACAGGGAGAAATGAAAAACAGTTCTCAGGTAGAAGTAGATAGTAGAACTGAAAATCTTGATGATGAAAAATTCAATGCATTAAAAACCATTATTGATAATGGGAAAACTGCATGTGATACGGATAAAAAATATATTGAAAATATTTCTTATAATGATACAAAACTTTATAATTTTGACAGTAATGATTATTTTTCAAACTATCAAAACATATTAAGCGGATTGAACTATAGTTACGATAAACTGAATAGTACTGCATTTTCAAAACTGAGTTATGGCGGCAATGAAAAAACGGCTGTAACATCAAGCGATACAATTAAGGGCGATGAATTCTATAAATATTTGAGCGGTATTTGCAAATCAAAAGATAAAAAAAAAGAATCAGCTGAAAAAGATAAAAAGAATAGTGTATTTAAAAGTTCACTTGATGATGTAAAGGTTGATGATGGAATTTCCGGGTCTTTTACAGAGAATGCTGCATCAGGAGATGCGGATATTGAAGTAGGTGATTCAGGCACAAGTGATGATAAATTGTGTGATAATGCAAAAAATGTTATGAATTCCGGAACATCAATGTTCGATGCCTTGACAGATATGCTTACAGCAGGAAGAAATAAACTCTATATAGAGGAATATGCAACAGAAATGTTCAGCTGTTATGTAAGTGGAAAAGGTGATAAGGATAATGCGATATCTGATGAATCACTTAGTGGCAACAGTTTCGTCGATGGTGAAATACCAAGTGTAAATCATCAGGCAGAGGTTGAATATCTCTTGTATGGAAAAAATAGTGCAAAAGAAAATGTTGAAACAGCAAGGAATTATTTGTTTACAGTAAGATTTTTGCTGAATTTGATTTATGCATTCACAGGAGATCCTGAAATAAAAGCTGAAACATTGGCTGAAGCAACTATAATTGCCGGGTGGACAGGTTTTGGAATACCAATAGTTCAGAACGTTCTTATAATAGCATAAGATCG
>CALMUC010000274.1 GCA_937872845.1 uncultured Lachnospiraceae bacterium
ATGATAAATCCTCCATTGCTATTATATTTTATCAGCCATTACTGTTACAACTTTAATTTATCACAATATAGGAAACTATATTAAATCCAGAGGTATATGATTTTTATGATCATTAAAATATTCAACTCAATTTTAAATAATATTATGGTTGGAATTTTCAACTTTGAATTCAAATTTCTTGAGATTAATATTAGCATCAGTTTTAAGAGCAAGATTGAAAATAATATTATACTGTGCACCAGACAGCCCGAAAAGACGAATTTTATCCTGTAAACTAAGGGGCTTATCATTATAGATATGAAGCAGATGGCGGTTAAACTCATCCAGATAAATATTAGAGAGTCCGGCCTTATTGATCCGACAGATCTGTTGGTTGTATCTGATGATATAGTCCCAGACTTCAAGAATATAGTCTGTTTCATAACGCTCATCAATCGTTTTGGGCGTAAACTGGTCATCAAATTCTGACAGAGTTTTACGGATAGAAGAGCGGATAATGTCTTCCTTGCTCTCATAGTTTCGGTAAAAGGTCGAGCGGGCAATGCCCGCTTTTTTGACAAGTTCACTTATGGTTATTTCGGAAAATTCTTTTTTATCAATGAGAAGTGCCAGAGCCTCTTCAACAGCAGCAATGACTTCCTGATGTTCCTCTGTATGTGGATTCATAGACAGGTTCCCCCTTTTTGTCTCACATAGAATGCGAACCTTTGTGCTACACTTTGTAGTGTAAAGAGTTTTCATTTTCAAGTCAACAGAGAGGAGAAAAGTGTGATATGAATGTAGAAAAAAAAGAAATACAGCTTAATGGCATGACATACACAGTAAGAGAAGCAGGAATGGGTAATCATGGAGAACTGGTAATTTTATTACATGGTTTCCCAGAATGTTCCATTATATGGGAAAAGACTATGGACAAACTATCCGATCTCGGATATCGTTGTGTTGCCCCTGATCAGAGAGGGTATTCAGAAGGAGCCAGACCTGCCGGATATGAGAATTACGCAGTCAACATATTGGCAGAGGACATTATTGCTTTCGCAAAAAATGCTGGATACGATTGGCAGTTTCACCTGGTAGGACATGACTTCGGTGCAGTAGTAGGATGGACAGTGGTAGCTATGTATCCGGAGCTGATAAAATCATGGACGGCATTATCGGTACCATATTGGCCGGCATACTATTGGGCAATCCAGAATGATCCGGAACAGCAGAAAAAAGGTGCGTATGTAAAGCATTTTCAGAATCCAGGTCTTCCGGAAAAGATGCTGGCAGCAGATGACTATGCAATACTGAAAAAACTTTGGAATGGATTCAATGAAAGAACTATAAAGGAATATATGGAAATATTTAAAGGACCAGAAGCACTTACAGCAGTTGTGAACTGGTATAGGGCATTATTCACAGTGAATACAGGAATCAAATATCATGATGTAATAACGCCAACATTATTTATATGGGGAAATCAGGATTTGGCAATAGGACGAGCTGGAGTAGAAAAGAGCCATTCCTATATGAAGGGTGAATACAATTTCAAAGAATTAAACGCTGGACACTGGCTTACAGAATTTAATGAACCGGAAGTGTCAGAACTGATAATCAATCAGATAAAAAAATATTAAAAAAAGCCAAGGGCTAATAACCTTTGGCTTTTTTTGAGTCCGTATGAATTGTCTCGATTTTCGATACCATTGAATTTTTTTGAAAATTTTATGATATACTTCGTTCAAACACTTAAACAAACGGAGGTAAATAAAATGGAGATCATGAAAATAATAGAAGCCAGACACAGCGTAAGACAATATACAGATAAAGAGATCGAAGCAGAGAAGAGAAAAGAACTGGATGACCTGTGCAGTAAAATAAATGAGCAGGCAGGAATGAACATCCAGACAATCTATGATGAACCCAAATGCTTCAACGGCATGATGGCTCACTATGGCAAATTCTCAGGCGTGTCAGATTATATAGCAGTGGTAGGAAAAAAAGGACAGGATCTGGATGAAAAAGCAGGATATTACGGAGAGATTCTGGTATTAAAAGCACAGGAACTAGGACTGAATACATGCTGGGTAGCCATGACTCACGGAAAGAGCAAAGCCGTTATAGGGAAAGGGCAAAAGCAGGCAATCATAATCGCCCTCGGGTATGGACAGACACAGGGTCAGGCTCATAACAGCAAGGATATGGCAGCACTTGCAAAAATCACCGAAGAATCACCGGAGTGGTATAAGAATGGCGTAAAAGCAGCAATATTGGCACCTACAGCCGTTAATCAGCAGAAGTTCTGGATAGAGCAGGAGGGAGAAGAAGCAAAGATAACGACAAAAGGTGGGATGATGACCCAATTGGACCTTGGAATTGTGAAATACAATTTTGAAGCTGCCTCCGGACATAAGACGATATAGGCGGTGGGATATGCATACAAAAAATGATATTGATAAACTTGCAAAAGAGTTTGAAAGCTGCCAAAAGATACTTATTGCACTGGGAGATGAGAATAGACAGCACTTAATATTGGAAATGATGAAGATGGGGAAGTGTTATGGCGTGAGAGTAAATGAGATTACTGAGAAAACAAATCTATCCAGACCAGCCGTATCTCATCATCTCCAGATACTAAAAAATGCTGGAATTCTCAAAATGAGAAGAGAAGCAACAAAGAATTACTACTATTTTGATCCTGATATGAAAAGTATAGAGTGCTTGATAGGAATCTTGCAGCTATCAAAGGAAATTACATCAGAACTTCCAAATCGAAGCGGTGAGAATTACTGATGAGAAATGGAATGTAAGGCGCAAGGAGATCTACGAATAGGACAGATATATGAAAAATTATCTGTATTTTTATCCAGCCAGATAGAATTCGGAATCTTTGTGCAAAAACTAGTGTTGAACTGTACATCATATAGTACACGTAAAATTGTAGAATTATAATCATCAGCGTGGCAGAACACATCTTTTTTGGAAAAATAGTGAGGATACCGTAAAGTGAACTTAAAATATCGGGACTGGATGAAATCGTTCGATAAATAGATCTGAGAATCAGTCCGAATCGGTTTAAAATCACTTTGGATTTATTTAAAGATATGACGATTCCCAATGGTGTAGATATAGTTATTTGGATTTCTATGAATAATAAAATGACAGCCTTTTGAACTTAAACCATCTAAGTACTAAATGAAGGAAAGGATGGCTTTTTTGTATGTATTGAAATATTTCGTTAGGAAAAAAGAAGAAGTGAATATAAATGATTATTCTGATTCAAAAGCAACTGGTTGTGTTATATTGTAGAGCATCAAGTGTGACATGACAAACAGCACATTTTGTGTTTGTATTATTGACATAGGTTCAATATCAAATATTTAAGACAGCAAAAATAATTATAAGAAAGAGGACAATATGATATATAGTTTGATGAGTGTTGATTTTCGGATATTATACTGGATTCAGGAACATATGAGAAATGCATTTTTAACACCGGTATTCACTTGTATTACCATACTTGGAAATCTGGGACTTGTTTGGATTCTGATCTCTGTGACACTGCTTTTTTTTAAAAAGACGCGCACTGCCGGAATCATTTGCCTGATAGCATTGGCTGACTCATTTCTTGTGAATAATGTTATATTAAAAAATCTCGTTGAGAGGGCAAGACCTTTTGAAACATATAAGGCAATAGTGCCGCTTATTGCAAAACCACTTGATTATTCGTTTCCATCGGGGCATACAGCGGCTTCATTTGCATGCGCAGGCGTACTATGCAGGCATTTCAGCAAAAAGACGGGAGCAGCATTTATAATACTTGCACTGCTGATAGGTTTTTCAAGGCTGTATCTGGGAGTGCATTATCCAAGTGATGTCATTGCAGGAGGAATCAGCGGATTTTTACTGAGCTTATTGGCCGAGAGGATGTATCAAACAGGATATGAATTTATAAAAAATCGTAAGGGACGTAAGTAAGTCATAGAACTGCAATAAGAGAAAAATTTCATAGCAAATATGATTTTCTTTTGCACTTTTTGATGATGATCTAATGCTTTATATTATACATATGCCATTTGGAATTTCAAATTTTGAACATGAAGTTAGGAAAGATTATTTTTCCTGCATTTTTTATCATGATCACAAGATATTAATGTGCCAGACAACACAAAAGTTTATTCAAAAAATAACTCCTGTGATTGATCAGCTGTATCATTTGAATTAAATGTTTCGCGGTGCATGGGTTGGAAAATTCAAAGTGAATAGCAGTTAATTTTTGTGAATGAAATGTAATGTCAATTCAGTAGTAAAACCTCCGGTCTCTTGATAAAATAAAAATATCAGGAAATGGAGGACTTTTATGCAAATCGGAGAAGTGATTCGGAAATACAGAATAGATAAGAACATGACACAGGAGAAGATGGCGGGAAAATTAGGCGTGACTGCTCCTGCAGTTAATAAATGGGAAAATGGTAAATCCGTTCCGGATATATCACTGCTGGCACCTATTGCAAGATTGCTTGGCATAAGTGTGGATACGCTTCTGTCATTCGAAAGTGAATTGACAACAACAGAAATTAATCAACTGATTATAGATATGGACAATAAATTTAATGTGCAAAACTATGATGAGGTATTTCAGTGGGCAAAAAGTTTAATTGAAAAATATCCAAACTGTGAGCAGCTGATTTATCAGATTGCAGTCGTTCTTGATGCCGAGTGTATGTTTGATATGGAAGATAAGAAAGAATATTATGAGTTTATCTACAGCTGTTATGAACGATCATTGAACAGTACAGAAGAAAGCATTAGAAATGGTGCAGCTGATTCCTTATTTTCATTTTATATACGAAAAGAACAATATGAAAAAGCCGAAGAATACTTGAAGTATTTTTCCATACAAAATCCGGAGAGAAAAAGGAAACAGGCAGTTATTTATGAAAATACAGGAAGGAGAGAGGAAGCCTATAAAGCTTATGAGGAATTACTGTTTTCAGGATACCAAAGTATGTCAATTGTATTTAATAGTTTGTTTATATTGAATATGCAGGAAGATAATAAAGACAAGGCACATTTAATGTTAGAAAAACAGGGTTCCTTAGCAAAAATTTTTGATATGGGCAAATATAATGAGATTTCCAATGAACTGGAGTTTGTCACTGCGCAGAAAGATGTTGAGGGAACGTTGAAATTGGCACATCATATGTTGGAAGTTGTGAATACATTACAGGACTTCAGATTTTCGCCCTTATATGAGCACATGAAGTTTAAAGATACAGATCCGAAATTTATGGAAAAACTAAAAGTGAATTTGATGAAGTACTTTCAAGATGAAAATACATTTGAGTATATGAGAAATAATAATGAGTGGAAAGAATTTACAACATTTGGAAATGATAAAAATAATTAGCTGTGAGAATCAAAAATAATATACTGACATCATGATGTTGCTTATATAATTGACTGATAGATTGTTATATAAAATTTCCGGGAGGAAAAGGCAATGTTCTTAAAAAAAATTCCAACAAAAAAATATTATAATGCAGATAAATGGATTCTGGTGATTCACTGTAGTATTTGTACAGGTGAGCAGGTGGCTGGATTTAAGAATATAACTACTGGAAAATTTGAAGATATAATGCTTATATGTACTGATGACGATTTACGGAAGTTCAAGGAAGAATATTGCATAGATGAAATAAAAAAGGAATATTGAATTTTTTAGCTTTTTAATTTTACGCTGTTCTTAATTGCCAAAATATTCACTTGATTGGAAAATATTTGTAAATTAGTTTTTAAACTTAATGATTAGAGGTTTAGATATGGTTAGAAATATATGCAAGGATATTTTGTTTTTGTGTAAAAAATCTGATCTGGCAACAGAGGCTGATCTGCCCGTTGCGCTTGATTTATGTGATACTTTGGCGGCAAATGCAGAGCAATGTGTCGGTATGGCTGCAAATATGATTGGTGTAAGCAAGAGAATTATTGTGGTAAATATGGGGTTTGCAAACGTTATTATGATTAATCCTGTGATTATAGCAAAATCAGATGCTTTTGAAACAGCAGAGGGATGTCTTTCACTGAATGGAGTTCGTAAAACAAGGAGATTTAAGGACATAGAGGTGGAATTTCAGGATATGAATTTTCAGAAGCATAAGCAGAAGTTCTCTGGCTGGACAGCACAGATTATACAGCATGAATGTGATCATTTGGAAGGAATTATCATATAAATCAGGATTTCTATATAAGATGTGGCATAGATGTGAAAAGTCAGATCATAAAATTTGAATAAAATGGAGTAATATGTATTCATTCAATGTGATCGAAAGAAATAATCAATTAAGATTTTTGAAGGGATAACATGAAGGATAAAAAAATAAACGCAATATGTTTTGCAATTCTTGCTGCCATTTTTTATGCAATCAATATACCTTGTTCTAAAGTTCTATTGAAAATAGTTCAGCCAACAATGATGGCTGGTCTTCTTTATCTTGGGGCAGGTATTGGAATTGGATTTATTTTTATTTTCAGTTTAAGAAAACAAGAAAAGGCAGAACTTCTTTCGAAACATGATTTGCCATATACGGCAGGTATGGTTTTGCTGGACATATTAGCTCCGATTTTATTGATGTATGGACTTCAGAATACTACTTCAGCAAATGCATCATTGCTAAATAACTTTGAAATTGCAGCAACAACGGTTATTGCATTATTTATCTTTAAGGAAACAGTATCTGGAAAATTATGGGCAGCAATTATTTTCGTAACTGTGGCAAGTGTGATTCTTTCGTTTGATAATTCTTCAGATTTGAAATTTTCCTGGGGATCTTTACTTATACTTGCTGCTGATGTCTGCTGGGGATTTGAAAATAACTGTACACGAAATATTTCGTCTAAAAGTGTTTATGAAATTGTGACTATTAAAGGACTATGTTCAGGTATAGGTTCTCTGACAATAGGGTTTGTTATTGGTGAAAAAATGCCATCTGCCGGATATATTTTTATTGTTATGCTTCTTGGATTCGTTGCATATGGAATGAGTATTACTTTTTATATTATGGCACAGAAAGAACTTGGAGCAGCAAAAACAAGTGCTTATTATGCAATTGCCCCATTTGCAGGTGCATTTTTATCATTTGTAGTCCTGAAAGAACATTTCACAATAAAGTATTTTATAGCGCTTGTTTTTATGATTGCAGGCTCTATTTTAGTGACAAGAGATACTCTGCAAATGAAGCCGGGAAATGCATATTTACACAATGTAACACATACAAGTGATACCTTACACAATTAAAGCTGCGAGTGAATTTCGCTTGATTATCAGTAAAATATCAGATTATTTATAGAATAAATTTAAAGCATAATTTTCTGATTTCGTTTGTAAATGAGTGCTTTTTCGATATGATGAGCTTTCATGTAAAGCGAAATTGCGCAATAAGAATGAATTATATGTCTGTAAAATTCAGAAAAGACAGATTGCTATTCAGATTTTAATATATATATCAACTATTTAAGAGATGAAATAAACAAATTGTAAACGGATAAATCCATATCAAGTTCAGGGTGAAATGAAAGAGCAATCTGGCGACCATATTGTACTGCAACAATATTGTCATTTACTTTTGCTAAAATCTTCACTTCCGGCGCTGCGGATTCTACATAAGGTGCACGAATAAATGTCATTGGGATTTTTCCTGTTCCGGCGAAATCATTTATGATATGAAAACTTCCCAGCTGTCTTCCGTAGGCATTTCTTTTGACTGTGACAGGAAGTGTTCCAAAATATTTGCTGCTGTCATTTGATATGTTTTCTGCAAGTAAAATCATGCCTGCACATGTTGCCAGTACAGGCATTCCTTCTTTGATTTGTTCTTTTAATGTATTAAACATATCAAGTTCTTTCAGTAGTTTTCCCTGAACTGTACTTTCTCCGCCGGGGAATATAATTGCATCATAAGATTTTAAAACATCTGATTTTTGGCGAAGTTCAATACTGTTTATTGCAAGACTGCTTAATTTTTTTTCATGTTCAGCGAAAGCTCCTTGTACAGCTAAAACTCCTATTATCATTATTTTCCCCTTTCAGCCATTAGAAGTTTGATTTCCTGTTCATTAATACCAATCATTGCTTCACCCAAATTTTCGGATAAATTGGCAATTAATTCAGCATCATTATAGTTTGCAACTGCTTTTACAATTGCATTGGCGCGTTTATCAGGGTTGCCTGATTTAAATATTCCAGAACCGACAAATACACCTTCTGCACCTAACTGCATCATTAAAGCAGCATCAGCAGGAGTGGCTATGCCACCTGCAGCAAAGTTTACAACCGGAAGTTTTCCATTTTTATGTATGTAAAGTACAAGATCGTAAGGTACCTGAAGAACTTTTGCTTCATTGTAAAGTTCATCTTCAAGCATTGATGTTATTTTTGCCATTTCACAGTTTATCATTCTCATATGGCGTACGGCTTGAACAACATCACCGGTTCCGGGCTCACCCTTTGTACGAATCATAGATGCGCCTTCATTTATGCGGCGTAGAGCTTCACCTAAATCCTTTGCACCGCATACGAAAGGAACTTTGAATTTTGTTTTATCAATATGATAGATATCATCGGCTGGAGATAATACTTCACTTTCATCAATATAATCTATTTCAATAGCCTCAAGTAATTGTGCTTCTACGAAATGTCCTATGCGACATTTCGCCATTACTGGAATTGAAACAGCAGCCTGAATACTTTTGATCATTTTTGGATCGCTCATTCTTGAAACACCACCAGCTGCTCGGATATCGGCAGGTATTCTTTCAAGTGCCATTACTGCACAGGCACCGGCTGATTCAGCTATTTTTGCTTGTTCAGGTGTTGTTACATCCATGATTACGCCACCTTTGAGCATTTTAGCAAGGCTTTTGTTTAATTCGTATCTTTCATTTTCCATAATAAATTTCCTCCTGTTGTATTTGTGAGATGTGTTGAAAAATGTATATTGTCGGGAATAATCAGCATTTAGAGACATTATGTTGATATTCTTCAGAAACCAGCATACAATGAAACTGGATATATAAAAATATTCAGTTAGAATATATTCAGAAATATCAGATTGGAGAAAATCACATAATGTTGACATATTCTTTTGCTGATATAAGGTCAGAATCTTTATATGAGCATTTATATAAATGTATAAAAAATGATTGTATATATGGAAATCTGAAACCAGGAGATAAGCTTCCGTCAAAGAGAAGTTTTGCAAAAAATCTGGGTATAAGTGTAATCACAGTTGAAAATGCATATGAGCAGCTCAAGGCAGAAGGGTATATTTATTCATTGCCCAAAAAGGGTTTTTATGTGTCAAATTTACAAAATAAATTATCTTCTTCTCAAATTGTTGTTTCTTCTGAAAATGTACTTATGACTTCAGAAGATAAAAAATATTTTGCAGATTTCTCAAGCAACAGAGCGATAAAGGAATGTTTTCCGTTTACTGTGTGGGCAAAACTTCTCAGAGAATGTCTTAATGATTATCAGGAAAGTCTGCTGATAAGTTCTCCGGCGGGGGGGCTTATAGAATTAAGGTGTGCGATATCAAAACATTTGAAACAGTTCAGAGGGATGGATGTAAAGCCAGAGCAGATAATTGTTGGTTCTGGAACAGAATATTTATATGGTCAGATTGTTCAGCTTCTTGGACATGATAAAGTTTATGGTGTTGAAGACCCGGGATATAAAAAAATGGCCATGATATATAAAGCAAACGCAGCAAATGTTAAATATATAAGCTTTGAATCAGAAGGAATTAATATAAATGAATTAGTTGATAAGAAAGTAGATGTTGCACATATCTCGCCATCACATCAGTTTCCGACCGGAATAATAACACCAATAAGTAAAAGATATGAACTTTTGGGATGGGCATCTAAAAATGAAAACAGATATATCATAGAGGATGATTATGACAGTGAGTTTCGTATGACACGAAAATTAATGCCTACATTGCAGAGTATTGATACTATAGAAAAAGTTATTTATCTTAATACATTTTCAAAATCTATTGCACCAACATTAAGAATCAGCTATATGGTATTGCCGCGGCATCTGGCAGATATTTATTATCAGAAACTTTCATTTTATACATGCCCTGTCACAAATCTGGTGCAGCTGGTTTTAGCAAGATTTATAGATGAGGGATATTTTGAAAAATATATAAACAGGATGAGAAATTATTATAGAAAACAAAGAGATTTATTGCTGAATGAAATTAATGAAAGTATTATTTCTGATTATGTAAAGATTTCAGAGGCAGATTCGGGGCTGCATTTTGTTATGCATATAGATATTCCATGCAATGATGAAGAATTTAAATATAGATTAGAACGCAGAAATGTGAGAATCTGCGCTTTATCAGAGTATTTCCATAATCATATGAAACAGACCGAACATGATTTTTTATTGAATTATTCATCATTGTCAGAGGATACTATACGTAAATCTGTTAAAATAATCGCACAGGAAATATTGGCAGTAAAAAGTAAAGCAGAGCTGGTGCCGGTAAAAAATACATAACGGTTAATAATTGTCAGTGCTTTTTGGCTCAAATATTATACAGCATTTTTAATTATTAAGTCTGATTCAGCAGTAATATTTTTGTTTTCGATGTTGTCCAGACGACAGTTGCGGAAGTAAAGGCATATGTCAATTACAACCATAATGATATCTGCAAAATAGAAAGGAACCGGAAGTGTGAAAAAATCACCACTGATTGATTTTCCTATTAAACCGCATGTATATCCGGCAATGACTATGATTTCAAATAAAACGCTTTTACCTTTTGCAGTTCTGGAACGGTAGGATTTAATGATATTAAACGGCCATGATAAACCGAAAAGAATAAGCATGCCAATTTCAAATAACTGAGCCAATGTAAAAACCTTCTTTCTGTAAAAATGAATTTTGACAACGTGTTCAAGTATAACTCAGAAAAAATAAAATGTTAACCATGCAAATGAAATGTTGATCATGAAATTTGTAGAAGAATAATATTTTTAATGATGAAATTATGGAGAGTATAATCTATGAAATCTGATAATAAAAAAACAGCACACTATCATCTTCCTGGATTGTTTGAATTTTATGATTTATATAAGATTTTTCTTCCTCTTTTTTTTGAACACAGGGAGTATTTTTATGACTGGTGCGACATAGGATCAATATATGGTGCACCTGCTGACTGTATATGGGGTGGGGGACGTGTCGGATATGGCACTGATAACGGCATTGAAGTTTTTGAGATGATGAGGATGGTCTCGAAAAGGTTGCCGATTTACTGCAAATGATAAAATACGAATAACG
>CALMUC010000275.1 GCA_937872845.1 uncultured Lachnospiraceae bacterium
GGAAGAAGAGTTTGAAAAATATGTAAAAAATTTTAATCAAAAAAAAATAAAGCACGATAATATATTTTAACTGTGATAACTTTTTATAAATTAAGCAAAAATAGCTAAAAAATAAGCAAATTTCATTATTATTTATATAATTTTTCTTGTAAACTTATATTGATATGGGTATAATCACAAATAGCAGTAAAAATTTACATGACTCATAATGAGTGAAAGGGGTAAAAAATGAATAAAACAGAATTAGTTGCTGCAATTGCAGAAGAGGCAGGAATTTCAAAAAAGGATGCTGAAGCATCTGTAAAAGCTTTTGTTAATGTTGTATCAGATGAGCTTCAGAAGGGCGAAAAAGTTCAGCTTGTAGGTTTTGGAACATTTGAGGTTGGTAAGCGTGCAGCTCGTACAGGACGTAATCCACAGACAGGCGAGGAAATAAAAATCAAGGCAGCAAATACACCAAAGTTTAAAGCAGGTGCTGCTCTTAAGGAAAAGGTCAACACAAAAGCAAAGAAAACAAAGAAGAAGTAATAAAAAAAATTGTGGAAACCCATGAACAGAAATGTTTATGGGTTTTTTTATCGTGAGGCAAGTATGGACGGAGTTGATATACTGAAACAGGTAAATGTTTTGAACTATGATGATGGAAAAAAATTTATACGTGAAGACAGAATTCATACGATAAGAAGGCTGCTTTCAGGTACAGATTATCGCCAGATAAATGATGATGGACTGTTTCTGTTATTTGGACGTGAAAAGCAGATTGAGAAGCTTCCGAAGAAACTTATACTTTTATCTACTCATATTGATTGTAAAAATGATGAAGTTTCAAAAATAAACAGATGCTTTACTGATACATCAGATTCACAAAAACTTATTGGAACA
Source organism: uncultured Lachnospiraceae bacterium (assembly GCA_937872845.1). Taxonomy (GTDB): domain Bacteria; phylum Bacillota; class Clostridia; order Lachnospirales; family Lachnospiraceae; genus Eubacterium_Q. The sequence continues at coordinate 883 of CALMUC010000275.1, forward strand.
TTTGATAACTCAATTACAAATGCGGCAGTTATAAAATTGATGATAAGCCAGAAGCTGCCTAAGAATGTTGTAGTAGCATTTACAGGCGATGAAGAGGAAAATTCACTGGGTGCAAAACAGACTGCAAAGTTTCTTGTAAAAAGTAAAAAGAAATTTACTACCATTGTTTTGGATGTTACATGTGACGGGTGGGATGATGCACTTGATTTCACAATAAAAAATGCAAATTGGAAAAGAAGAACGGGAAAAAAGGTTATACGAACAGCAAAAAGGTCATGGATGGATTGGAATTTTATTTCGGATCAATATGGGTATGTTCCTGCATATGTTCCGGATGAATATATTGGAGTAAATGATTCTGAAATAAATGAGGCGAGAGATTATAAAAAAAATACAGCCAATTGTTTTAGTTTTTGCCTGCCGGTAAATGATGCAGGAGAATACGATATGCATACAGATGAAGGCGTTGAATGTTACAGAGTTTCCTATCATAATTATATAAAAGCACTGTATCAGATTGTAAAAGCACTGGATTAAATTTACAGTTAAAATAGTGGGACAAAAGAGGAGAAAATGTGGTAAAAGTTGATCTTGTTACGGGGTTTCTTGGATCCGGAAAAACGACATTTATACTTAGATATGTGAAATATTTAAATGAAAAAGGTGAGAAGGTATGTGTTCTTGAAAATGATTATGGGGCTGTTAATGTCGATATGATGCTGCTTTCTGAGCTGAAAAATGATATGTGTGATATTCAGATGGTTTCGGGCGGATGTGACCATGAATGTTTTATCCGCAGATTTAAAACCAAGCTTATTACGATTGCAATGATGGGATTTGACAGAGTAATTATAGAACCTTCAGGTATTTTTGATATTGATGAGTTTTTTGATATTTTCAGGGATGAACCTTTTGAAAGACTTTATGAAATAAAAAATGTTCTGACTGTTATAAATATAAATATGGATAAAAAGCTGTCACCGGAGTCTGAATACATTTTAGCCAGTCAGGCTGCATGCTCTGGGGCGATTATTTTCAGCCATATACATGAAGTAAAAGATGAACAGATATTTTCAGCTTTATCTTGTCTTAACGAAGCACTCTCAGGGATAAAATGTGGCAGAAGATATAGAACAGAAGATAAAAAAAATAATATTTATCTGAAAGACTGGCGGCAGCTTACTAAAAGTGATTTTGAAATGATTTCATCTTCAGGCTTTGAAATGTGGAGTTTTGAAAAGAAAAATTTTGAAGAAGATGGAAAATTTGAGTCTTTATTTTTTATGCATATAGATTTGAAATTAAATGAATTGAAAGATAAAATTGTTCGATTGTTTAATGATGATACGGCAGGGAAAATAATTCGTGTAAAAGGATTTTTATATGATACAGAAGATATAAATGATAATTCATTTAAAGATGATAAAAGCGGCGGCTCAAAGGATAAAGAAAACGATGTGACGGATGGAGATAAAAGCGGCGGTTCATGGAAAGAAATAAATGCAACTGCAGGTGCGATGATGGTCAGAGATATAAAGGATGGACAGGATGTACTGATTGTGATTGGGGAAAATCTGAACAAAAAAAGGATTGCAGAATATTTCCCGGCGCGTTATTCTACTATTCGGACAGTCTGAAATGCTGATTTGGCTGATGACTTCTATCTTATGATAGGGGCATCAGCTTTTATTATAAGAAGGAGAATCATTGTGAAAGAAAGAATAAAGGCACAGGCGCGGGTGACTAAACTTTCTATCATGTATTGGGATGCATTGATACTTAGTGTGGTAGGTGCTCTGCTGGGAGTTGTAGTAGGAGCAATAGATGCAATATTTGGAAGAGTGCTTATTGCAATTACGGCGTTCAGAGAAGCAAATATATCGTATCTGTTACCATTTCTTGCATTGGCAGGATTTATAATAGTATTCGTGTATAAGAATTATGGAAAAAATATAGGCAGAGGCATGAACCTGGTATTTGACGTAGGTGAGGGAAAGGAAAATAAAATTCCAATCAGGTTGATTCCATTTTTAATGGGATGAGATCGGAAGAGCAC
>CALMUC010000276.1 GCA_937872845.1 uncultured Lachnospiraceae bacterium
TTTCCCTACACGACGCTCTTCCGATCTCTTTATAGCGGATCTTTTTGTACTTTCCACAATGGCATTCCCAGTCCTTGCTTGGTCCGAAAATCTTTTCGCAGAACAGTCCGTCTTTTTCTGGTTTTAAAGTTCTATAGTTGATGGTCTCTGGTTTGGTAACTTCTCCTTTTGACCATTCCAGAATCTTTTCAGGTGATGCCAAACCGATCTTGATCGCATCAAAAGTCATTGGCTGATAAGTTTGTTCCTTATTATTTTCTGGCATACTTTGGACCCCTTCCTATTCATCGTCAGATGAATCGCCGAAATCATAGTCATCATTTTCTTCAAAGTTCATATCGAAATCATCGTCTGATTCTGGTTCTTCTTCTACATCAACCAGTTCTTCACCCTGGAATTCCTGTTTGCTGTATCCGTGTTTACCAAAGTCTTCGTCATCATCATTACGATATCTTCTGTCTCCCTCGATCAGAGAACGGAAATCTGTCTCTCCCATATCGGAAGTTTCCATGATCTCCACTTCTGTATTGTCATCACGTAAGACACGTACGTCCAGTCCGAGTGACTGTAACTCTTTGAGCAATACCTTGAAGGATTCCGGAATTCCCGGTTCAGGAATATTTTCACCCTTGATGATTGCTTCGTATGTCTTCACACGTCCGATGACATCATCTGACTTCACAGTCAGGATTTCCTGCAGTGTGTATGATGCACCATAAGCTTCCAGTGCCCATACCTCCATCTCTCCGAAACGCTGTCCACCGAACTGAGCTTTTCCTCCTAATGGCTGCTGTGTAACCAGTGAGTAAGGACCTGTAGAACGTGCATGGATCTTGTCGTCTACCAGGTGGTGCAGTTTCAGATAATGCATGTGTCCGATGGTTACAGGGCTGTCGAAGTACTCACCCGTACGTCCGTCACGCAGGCGGACCTTACCATCTCTTGAAATTGGAACACCTTTCCAGAGTTTTCTGTGTTCTCTGTTGTCTGACAGATACTGCAGTACTTCCGGAAGAAGTTCTTCTTTATGTTTTGCTTCAAACTCTTCCCAGCTTAAGTTGACATAGTCATTAGCCAGATCAAGAGTATCCATAATATCAATCTCGTTTGCTCCGTCGAATACAGGAGTTGCGATATTGAATCCAAGTGCCTTTGCAGCCAGGGACAGGTGAATCTCCAGGACCTGACCGATATTCATACGTGAAGGCACACCCAGTGGGTTCAGCACGATGTCCAGAGGACGTCCGTTCGGAAGGAACGGCATATCTTCTACTGGAAGTACACGGGAAACGACACCCTTGTTACCATGACGTCCGGCCATCTTATCACCGACAGAAATCTTTCTCTTCTGAGCGATGTAGATACGAACTGACTGGTTTACTCCCGGTGACATCTCGTCTCCGCCTTCTCTTGTAAATACCTTGGCATCTACTACAATACCGTATTCTCCGTGAGGTACTTTCAGGGAAGTATCTCTTACTTCACGGGCTTTCTCACCAAAGATCGCACGAAGCAGTCTTTCTTCGGCTGTAAGTTCTGTCTCTCCCTTAGGAGTAACCTTACCTACCAGGATATCTCCGGCACGGACTTCAGCTCCGACACGAATGATACCTCTTTCATCCAGATTTTTCAGTGCGTCATCGCCGACACCTGGGATGTCACGTGTGATCTCTTCTGGTCCAAGCTTTGTATCACGTGCTTCTGCTTCATATTCTTCAATATGAATAGATGTATATACATCATCCTGTACCAGTCTTTCACTTAACAGAACGGCATCCTCGTAGTTGTAACCTTCCCATGTCATGAATCCGATCAGTGGGTTCTTACCAAGGCCAAGTTCACCATTTGATGTAGATGGTCCGTCTGCAATAACCTCACCCTTTTCTACTCTGTCGCCCTTGAAGACAATCGGTCTCTGGTTATAGCAGTTGCTCTGGTTACTTCTCTGGAATTTTGTTAATTTATATTTCTTCAGTTTTCCGTCGTCCTGACGAACTGTGATCTCTGTAGAAGTAGAACGTTCAACTGTTCCGCCTTCTTCAGCAACTACACATACACCAGAGTCAACGGCTGCTTTTTCTTCCATACCAGTTCCTACTACAGGAGCCTCTGTGAACAGAAGCGGTACTGCCTGACGCTGCATGTTGGATCCCATCAGGGCACGGTTCGCATCGTCATTCTGAAGGAATGGGATTAAGGCTGTAGCAACAGAGAACACCATCTTAGGAGATACGTCCATGTAATCGAACATTCTTCTTTCATATTCCTGTGTCTCTTCACGGTAACGACCAGATACATTCTTACGTACGAAGTGTCCTTCTTTATCTAACTGTTCGTTCGCCTGTGCTACATGGTAGTTATCTTCTTCATCCGCTGTCATGTATACAACTTCATCTGTAACTACCGGGTTTGTCGGATCATCGTGGTTGATCTTACGATACGGAGCCTCGATAAATCCATATTCATTGATTCTTGCATAACTTGCAAGGGAGTTGATCAGACCGATGTTAGGTCCTTCAGGTGTCTCTACTGGACACATTCTTCCATAGTGAGAGTAGTGTACGTCTCGAACCTCGAATCCGGCACGGTCTCTTGAAAGACCACCAGGTCCTAACGCTGAAAGACGTCTCTTATGAGTCAGCTCACCAAGCGGGTTGTTCTGATCCATGAACTGTGACAGCTGGGAAGATCCGAAGAACTCCTTCACTGCTGCAGTTACAGGCTTGATATTGATCAGGGACTGTGGAGAGATTCCCTCCATATCCTGTGTTGTCATTCTTTCACGAACCACTCTTTCCAGACGGGAAAGACCGATTCTGTACTGATTCTGAAGCAGCTCACCTACAGAACGGATACGTCTGTTACCCAGGTGGTCAATATCATCATCAGTTCCGATGCCATATTCCAGATGCATATTGTAGTTAATAGAAGCTAAGATATCTTCTTTTGTGATATGCTTTGGAATCAGATCGTGGATATCTCTCTTGATCGCATCTTTTAACTCATCGATGTCTCCTGCTGTCTCCTCCAGGATTCCTGCAAGTACAGGATAGTATACCTGCTCGGTAACTCCTACTTCTTCCGGATCAACATCAACAACTGCGTCAAGGTCAACCATCATATTAGAAAGGACCTTGATCGGTCTTTCTGTTTCTTCTACGCTGATCCATACATATGGAACTGCGTTATTCTGAATTGTAGAAGCCAGTTCTCTTGTGATCTTTGTTCCGGCTTCTGCCAGTACTTCGCCTGTCATCGGACTTGCAACATCTTCTGCCAGGACATGACCGCTGATACGGTTCTTTAACGCAAGCTTCTTATTGAACTTGTAACGTCCTACTTTTGCAAGATCATAACGTCTTGGGTCAAAGAACATACTTGTGATCAGACTTTCAGCACTGTCTACTGCCAAAGGCTCACCCGGACGGATCTTCTTATATAATTCCAGAAGTCCTTCCTGATAGTTTGTTGCAGCATCCTTTTCAAAACTTGCCAGGATCTTAGGCTCTTCTCCGAAGAGTTCGATGATCTCTGGGTTTGTACCGATTCCTAATGCACGAATCAACACAGTGATCGGTACCTTTCTTGTTCTATCTACACGTACATAGAAAACGTCATTGGAATCCGTCTCATACTCCAGCCACGCACCACGGTTCGGGATTACGGTAGCTGAATACAGTTTTTTACCTAATTTATCATGTGCAATGGCATAATAGATACCAGGAGAACGTACTAACTGGCTGACGATAACACGCTCTGCACCATTGATTACAAAGGTACCTGTTCTTGTCATCAGCGGCAGATCTCCCATGAAGATCTCATGCTCATTGATTTCATCTGTCTCTTTATTGTGAAGTCTTACTTTGACTTTCAGAGGTGCTGCATATGTTGCATCACGTTCTTTACACTCATCAATCGTATATTTTACTTCATCTTCACACAAAGTAAAATCTACGAAATCCAGGCTTAATTTTCCACTGTAGTCTGTGATTGGGGAAATGTCATCGAACACTTCATTTAACCCTTCTTCCAGAAACCACTTGTAAGAATCTGTCTGAACTTCGATCAAGTTAGGCATCTGAACGACTTCTTTCTGTCGGGCATAACTCATTCGTGAACTTTTTCCGCTTTTAATAGGACGAATTCTGTTTTTCTCCATATTGACGTTTCACTCCTCATTTATTTTTCTGGCTGGGCTTTTTACCGCCCATATAACTTGCAGAGTCTCAAAAACAACGTATTTTTTGCTGTTTTTCATACGCAGTCATGGCATAACTATCCACAATAGCGCATTTTTTACTATAGCATAAGCTTGTCA
>CALMUC010000277.1 GCA_937872845.1 uncultured Lachnospiraceae bacterium
GGATCACTTTTGCATGCTGTTGTCTTATGATACAAAAGAGAATCTTGAGAAACGAATTTTGGAAATGGATAAAAAAGTTCGCAGTTACATTCCAGTCCGGGTCGTTAATATTGATTATGGAATTTATCTGGTGAGTAAAGACATGAAATCACCGGAGCGAATGAATAACTATGCTACCTTTGCAAAAGAGGGTATCATGGATAATTCTGCACAGCACATAGCCTTTTTTGACGATAAAGTAAGGGAGGCAAAGTATAAGGAAAAGAATCTGGAAAATGAGATGCAAAAGGCGCTCGACGAGAAAGAGTATAAACTATTCCTTCAGCCTAAATATAGCACCGATGGAGAAAATATTCTAGGTGCGGAGGCATTAGTTCGTTGGATAAGCCCAAGCATGGGATTTATTTCACCGGGTGAGTTTATTCCATTGTTTGAAAAGAACGGTTTTGTTCGGCAATTAGATGAGTACATGCTTTCACAGGTTTGCGAATACCAAAAGAAATGTATGGAACTTGGCAGGGAGATGATTACCATTTCGGTCAATTTATCTCGAGCAAACTTGGGAAATCCTAAGCTGGTGGAAAAAATATGCGAAGTTGTAGACTCCTATGCTGTGCCACATAAGTACATCGAACTGGAACTTACGGAGAGTACTTTCTTTGAAGGGAAGCAAATTTTGATTGATACGTTGGACAAGCTGCGCCAAGAGGGCTTTAGTGTGTCTATGGATGATTTCGGATCAGGCTATTCCTCATTGAATTCATTGAAAGATTTGCCTCTTGATGTTGTTAAACTGGATGCAGGATTTTTTCGCCAAACAGATAATGAAGGTAAGAGTGATATTGTTGTTCGCGATACGATTACACTGGCCAAGCATTTGGATATGAAAATTGTTGCGGAGGGAATCGAGACAAAATCACAGGTTGATTTTCTTAAAGAAACGGACTGCGACTTGATTCAGGGATTTTATTTTGCAAAACCTATGCCGGTGAATGAGTTCGAAGATTTGATAAGTGGGTGTGATTGACAAGGTATTATGGATACGATATAATATATCGGTGTGAACCGTGATGAAACGGATATAACCAGGAGGGAAAAATCATGGCAGAAGGAAAAAAGAACATATTGACCTATGAAGGTCTGAAACAGTTGGAGGATGAGTTACACGATTTAAAGGTTAACCGCCGTAAAGATGTTGCTCAGAAAATCAAGGAAGCAAGAGAGCAAGGAGACCTTTCCGAAAACGCAGAGTATGATGCAGCGAAAGAAGAGCAAAGAGACATTGAACTTCGTATTGAGGAAATTGACAAAATCTTAAAGAATGCAGAAGTCGTTGTGGAAGAGGACGTTGATGACAGCGTTATTAACATTGGTTGTAGCGTAGTGATCAAAGATCTCGAGTATGACGAAGAATTAGAATATAAAATCGTTGGTTCTACTGAGGCAAACAGCTTAAAAGGTAAGATTTCAAACGAATCCCCTGTAGGCAGATCTCTCATCGGTGCTCATAAAGGTGATACCATTGAGGTAGAGACTCAAGTAGGAATAGTTAAATATAAAATCTTAGACATTAAGAAAGCAAACTAGTTTTGAAGGAGAGAAAGACAAGTGGCAGAAGATACAAAGCAATTACTAAAGGTAAGAAGAGATAAATTAGCGACTTTGCAGGAAGAAGGGAAAGATCCTTTCGTCATCACAAAATGTGAAGTAACCCACCATTCCCAGGCAATCAAGGATAACTACGATGCCCTGGAAGGAAAAGAGGTTACGGTTGCTGGTCGTATGATGAGCAAGCGTGTTATGGGTAAAGCATCCTTTTGTAATGTTGCCGACCGTGATGGCAACATTCAAAGTTACGTTGCCCGTGATGAAGTAGGGGAAGACTCCTACAAAGATTTCAAGAAATTCGATATTGGTGATATTGTTACCATTACTGGAACCGTCTTCACAACAAAGATGGGCGAAATCTCAATTCACGCTTCTCAAATCAAGATGCTCAGTAAGAGTCTGCAGATTCTCCCAGAGAAATTTCATGGCTTAACAAATACAGACATTCGTTACCGCCAAAGATACGTAGACTTGATCGTGAACCCAGAAGTAAAGGATACTTTCTTGAAACGTTCTGCAATCATCCGTGAAGTTCGTAATTTCTTAGACGGCCGTGATTTCATCGAAGTTGAAACACCAATGCTCGTTTCCAATGCAGGTGGTGCAGCAGCTCGTCCATTTGAAACACACTTTAATGCTTTGGACGAAGACTTAAAGCTTCGTATTTCCTTGGAATTATACTTAAAACGACTGATTGTCGGTGGCATGGAACGTGTATACGAAATTGGTCGTGTATTTCGTAACGAAGGCCTCGATACTCGTCACAACCCAGAGTTTACCCTGATGGAAATCTACCAGGCATTCACAGACTACGAAGGCATGATGGAACTTACCGAGAGTATGTTCCGCACAGTTGCCCAGTCAGTCCTTGGCACCACCCAAATTACTTACAACGACATCGAGATGGACCTCGGCAAACCATTTGCAAGAATCACCATGCTTGATGCTGTGAAACAATACGCAGGCATTGACTTCAACGAAATCAACACCTTAGAAGAAGCACGAGCAATCGCTAAAGAAAAAGGTATTGAATTCGAGGAGCGCCACAAAAAAGGCGACATTCTCAACCTGTTCTTTGAGGAATATGTAGAAGATCACCTGATCCAACCAACTTTCGTTATGGATCACCCAATCGAGATTTCCCCATTGACCAAGAAGAAACCAGAGAACCCAGATTACGTAGAGCGTTTCGAGTTCTACATGAACGGCTGGGAAATGGCCAATGCTTACTCCGAGTTAAACGACCCAATCGACCAGCGCGAGCGTTTCAAAGCCCAGGAAGCACAGCTTGCTCAGGGTGACGAGGAAGCCAACACAACGGACGAAGATTTCCTAAACGCCCTAGAAATTGGTATGCCTCCAACAGGTGGTATCGGATTCGGCATTGACAGAATGTGCATGCTTCTCACCGACTCCGCAGCAATCAGAGACGTCTTGCTGTTTCCGACGATGAAGAGTCTGGATAAATAAAGCCAGTGTTTATACGGCTTTTGAGAGATTCAGATGTCCAAAGGACATCAAAAGGACATCAAAAAGATGGTCAAGTCCGAATGAGTTCGAATGAGCTGGAATTTTGGTAAATGAAGTTGAATTTAATAAAAGCACTATTTTAGGGCACTTTTCTAGAGAAATTTAGAAAAGTGTCCTTTTTGCGTTATGGAGAAAATGATGTCCTTTTCAGGAAAGAGGTGTAATAGCATGAAGCAGGATAAGAGATTTAATTATAAGGAAGCAGAAGAGAGTGGAAAAAAGTTTGTGAGATATAAGGATGGATGCAAAGTCTATGGAATGGGTATCTCAAAGTTTCAGGAAATAGCTAAGAAAGCAAATGCAGTATACAAAGTGAATCAGATGGTACTGGTAAATACAGAGATTCTAGATCGTTATCTAGAACGATATAGAGTATTAAGTAAAGAGGTGGAGCTGGATGGCGAATAAGTTACAGACATCAATCAGGGCATATGCAGCGGATAATATTCAGATAAAAAGGTTTCTTAGGGTTGAGGATGCACAACAACTTTTTCATATAGAAGATGAAGTCTTATTGATAGTAGCGTTATCTGCGGATGCATTATATCAGTTGCCGAGAACAACATTGATACATCAAAAGAAGATGGAGGATTATATGAAGCATTTATATAAGGTACCCAATACATCAAAATATGTGCAGAAAAAATATGTCAGAATAGGAGAGGGTTCGATCACATATAGCATTGGTCATCATAGGTTTATTGAAATGGCAAGGGCTGCGGGAGCTGTATATAAGATAAATGAGGGAACTGGTGGGACTGTTCTTATAAACATTGATATCTTTGACGAATACATGGAGCAATTTCGGGAAGAGGCAATTCCAATGAAACATCCATTATTTGGCCCAGCGAAAGGAGAGTAACTATGGGGTATTCATATAAGACTTATACAGATACAAAAGAAGTGATGAAAAAGTATGTTAATGCGAGAGAAGGTGAAATCATCTACAGTATTGGAAAAACAAGGTTTATGGCATTAGCAGGTGAAGCAGGTGCAATCTACAAAGTAGGCAATTCAGCACTTGTAAATACTGAGGTTTTTGAAACATATTTGGAACAGTTTCATGAGCCATCAAGATCACTGCCAAAGCATATCTGGAAAAAGTTGCAAGAATCAGATGGTGATAGAGATAGTCCACATAAATAAAACACACCAATAATTGGTGTGAAATAAGTAAAATACACCAGTATAGTTTCTATCCAGATAATTGCATTGAAGTTATTATATACATGTTCCCAGCGAAAGCAAGGAACATACAACTTAATATCAGTTACAAAGTTAGAGTAAAAGTTCGGGGTATCTGCCTGGAAGGTTCAAGACCACTGTTATCACATTAGTAGTTCGAAGGATTGAAAAATGAAGAACGAGAAGCAGGGCACAAGCACGGTAAAAGGATTACAGATATTGCGAATGGATAATAAACCATGAAGGTTGAGAGGTTCAACCTTATCCTCGAAATGGCAATAGAGGAGATAGTGTTACTTGCAAAATAGTAAGGCGTCATGAACGCATTAGGCGGCTCATTTGTAACTCCCGGGATGAGAACATTCCTTAGTGTACGGGGCAATAGGGACTTGAAACAGTCAACGTACACCTTACATAGCAAAAGCTATGAAAGATAAGGAGAATGCAAAATGATAGGAATTATTGTTATAGCTATTATCATTATTATTCCACTATTTTCATGTGCTAAATCAGCGGGTATTGCAGACCAAAGATTAGAAGAATTTCATGATGCATTAATCTTCAAAATGGAGGATAGTGCGTATGAAGGTCAAGGAGAAATCTAATAGCAGAGATAGTGATGCAGAAAAGAAGATAGAAAAGGATTTGAAGTCATGTATGAAATGTCATTTCTTTTGGGGGAATGATAGTCGATGCATAACCAATCAGTGTTATAAGGAAAAGAAAGAAACAGTTACAAATAAGCAAAAGAGTGAATGTGATGATTGTCCTTATAAACAAAACGATTCTTACTGTTTCCCATGTATGAAGAAAATAATGGGGATGAAGGCAGATGAAACAGATGTGGAAAATCAAAGAAAATATTAGGAGGAAGAGACGAATGAATATTAGTAATTTAGAAGTGATTGGCATTGATCATGGCTGGTCAATGATGAAGACAGTATCGCAGGTATTTGTTACTGGAGCAAAAGAAATAAGAACAGAGCCAGCCGTATTCGATGATGTTTTGGAATTGGATGGTAAGTACTACAAGGTTGGAACTCAGAGACAGGAAGTTAAAGATAGAAAGACAGATGATGAATCATTCTTACTATTGACTTACGCATCCATTGCAAAAGAACTAAAGCGTAGAGGAAAAACAAGTGCAGATGTATTCCTTGCAGTTGGACTTCCACTCACAAGATTTGGAAGTGAAAAAGCGGACTTCATTCATTATCTTACAGCAAGAAAAGAAGTTACTTTCTATTATGAGACAGTTTGCTACACAATCAGAATTGTGAATGCGGCAGTATTTCCACAGTGTTATGCAGCAGTAGCAGATAGGATTCTTGCTTTCAAGAAAAAGACACTGATTGTTGATATAGGTTCTTGGACAATAGATATTATGCCAGTGATTAACAAATCTCCGGATGAATCCAATTGCATTACGATTCAAAGAGGGTTGATAACCTGCATGAGGGCAATAAACGAGAAATGTGTCAGGCTCTATAATGGAGAGATTGATGAAAGCGAGTTGCAGAATCTTATGCGATATGGTGCAGATTATGCGAAAGATGAAGAATACTATCAGGTTGCAAAAGACGAGATTGAAGCTTTTGTAGAGAAAGTATACAACTCCATCCGAGAATATGGCTACAACCTAAAAACCACACCAATAATCTTTGTGGGTGGGGGTGCAGTAGTTATGAAGAATTTTGGCAATTATGATGAAAAGAATATTTCTTATATTCTTGATATCAAGGCTAATGCAAGAGGATATGAGGAACTTGCTGATATTGGTCTTAGAAATATGAGAAAGAAAGCTTAGAGGAGGTGCATATGGCTAATAATGTTGTTTTCAATAGTATTCGTATGAATATGAATAATCCTCAACACGTAAAGGTAAATGCAGTTCTTAGCAATCTGGATAACAATGTATGTAAATCAAAAAATCAAATGATTATTGATGCGATAGAGTTTTATATTGATCATTTCGGAAAAGAAGAATTTACGGCAATATCTGAAGAAAAAGCTTCAAGATTTATTACAGTAGATGATTTAGAGAAAGTGAAGGCAGAACTTACTGAAAGTGTTTTGACAGAAGCAAGAAGAGAAGTAATAAGACTTCTTGGTACTGCTGTTTCTGGAAGAGTGATTATAGATTCAGAAAGAATAACAGTTCCAGTAGAAGAAAGCCCAAAGGTTAAGGATGATGTGGTTGTATCAGATTTAGCGACTGGTTGGATGGAACAGTCTTTTGAAGGAATGGATGAATAGGAGGGAATGCAAATGTTAAGAAGATTTTTCGCCGGATTAGGCATGATATTGTTAGCAATATTAAAAGGAATCGCTTGGATTTTATTAAGCATATTAAACCTTGCGCTAGGAGTGGCAAAAATCTTCCTTCTTTTGCTTGGATTAGTTGCAAGATTATTTCTAGCATTTGTCAGAATTGGTACACCCTGAGAGGAGGTGAGACTATGAAGATTATGACTTTTGCTGCATACAAAAAGTATCGTCATTTGATGAAATACTTTTTTGCAATGCGTAAACTAAGTGCAGTATAATAAGGAGGAAGACATGAACAGAATACGGGATGTACCTTAGAAGTGTCCCGTGCAACTTAATAGATGTTCACATTTGTAAGTGTGGACAGGCACGGAACACAGAGCCTATCCCACTTACGGAGAGGATAGGTGAAGCAGATGAAAAAGATGATGATTATCATTTTATCCGTAATGGTTTTGATACTTGCAGGATGTTCAAGTAAGAATGCAGAAAATGTGGCTACTCAGAAGGAAAGTGTTACAGAAATACCAGCCTCCACGGAAGAACCTACAGAGAAGCCTACTGTGGAAGAAAAGAAAGAAACGGAACAGCTTACAGAAACAGAACCACCAAAGCAAGAAGAAAAAACAACTGTAGCAGATAATTCTAATACAGAAAGTACCAAGATAAAGACTGATAGCACTCAATCAGACAATAAGAGCAACGAGGCAGAACAGCCAAAGGATGAACCGAAAGAAGAACCAAAAGTAGAACAGCAAGCTCCAGTACAGCCAGCAAAAGCAGATTACAGTCCAGCAAATGTTGTCAGTTTGGCAACAGCTAAGACAAAGGCTGCTGGTAAAATACTTCTTACTGATAATCTTGATAGCTTGTTAGCAAATGGAAGTATTTCGCAGGAAGAGTACAATTCATATTATCCTTATGATGGAGCAGGCTATTACAGCGTGTATGTGCAGACCGACTTAAATACGGCAAGTACAACATCAGGAAGACTTCTAGGTTCGGAAGATGGAATTGCTCAGTATATTGCTGAAATGTTAGCGTGCGAGTCTGGACCATACTTTTTGATTGAATACGTCGGTGTCTATACCAATGGAAGTGGAGACTTTTATGAGTTTAGGTGCTACAGAGCATAGTGACAATTAAATGAACAATATATAACAGGTTAAAGCCAAATACTTTAACCTGTTATTTTTTTGCTCAAAAACAAGGAGGTAACAATTTTATGAAACAGAAATGGAAGCGAATTATGGCAGGTTTCCTTGCTATATTAACTATTTTCACAACCCTGTTTTCAAATGGTACAACTGCATTTGCAGCGAGTGCCAGTGCAAAGATTTCATTCTGGAATGCATCTACAAATTCATCGGGTGAAGTCAGCGAATTGAAAGCAGGATATAATCATGGAAAAGTCTTGTATGCCATGATTGATGGGCACACGGGGTATTGCATGAACTTCGGTTTATCAGCTTCGGGTGGTCAGTTAATGAACAGTTATGATAATGCAAGTACAAGTTTAAGTGCCCAGCAGGAGAAGTATTTATCTTACTGCCTTTATTATGGCTTTAGTTCAACGGATGTATCAGCACCAAGCAATGGTCAGTGTAATGAGTATATTGCAACACAGGCTATGGTTTGGATTATTGCAAACGGTATTTTCGGGACAGCGAGTGCAGATTCGGCAGCTAGTAAACTGTGTGCAACAGCACCAGACTCAACAGCTTCTTATAATTACTACACGTCATTAAAGAACAATATCAGTGCATCTTACAATGCGATTATTCCAAGTTTTGCAGCATCTACACAAAGTGGTGCACCAACTTACGAGTTGAAATGGAACGAAGGTAATCAGAGATTTGAACAGACATTATCAGACAGTAATGGTGTGTTATCCGGTTATGATTTTTCAATCAGTGGTTACAGCATTGATAAGAATGGCAACAGTATGACAATCTATTCTAATTCAGTAAATACAACAGCTACAGCAGGTTCATTTACTTCTAATACTGGCAAAGTCAGTGTAGACGACAGCTGTGTATTCTGGCTGACTGGCAAAGCTGGAGATCAGGAATTTGTATCAGAAGTTCCAAGAGCTGATCCACTTCATGCGTATCTGAAAGTAAAAACAGAAAACATCGGATATGGAGAAATCTATAAAAAAGATGTGGCAAGTGGTGTTTTACTTTCAGGTGCAGTATATGGAATCTATTCTGATAGTGGATGCACAAATAAGGTGCAGGAATTAACTACAGATAGTAATGGGTATGCGAAGTCAAAGGCACTTGTTGCTGGGACCTATTATCTGAAAGAAATTAAAGCACCAAACAAATATGTGATCAGCAATAAAGTCCATACCTTAACTGTAAAAGCAGGCCAGACAACAGGTGTGACAGCTACTGATAAGGAACAGCTAGGGGCAATCACCATCTGTAAGGAAGGCGAAGTACTTTCTGGATGGAATGGCAGCAACTTCACTTATGAGAAAAAGTATTTACCTGGTGCTACTTTTAAAGTGACAGCTGGTGCAGATATTTACAAGGCAGATGGAACAAAGGTTTATAACAAGGACGATGTAATCAAAGAAGCTGTGACAACAGGCATTGATGGCAAAGTCATTGTGACAGACCTTCATCTTGGAACTTATGTGGTAATAGAGACAGGTACGATTGATGGTTACACAATCAATACAACACCTCAGACTGTAGATATTCAGTATAAGGACCAGACAGTAGATATCCAGTATGAAGCAACAAGCATTTACAATACCAGACAGAAAGGACAGGTATCAGTAGTGAAAAAGGATTCTGATACAGAGAATCCGCTAGATGGTGGTAAATACACTTTATACGCAGCAAATGATATTAAGAATTATGCAGGCAGTGTCATTGTAACAAAAGGCACAGCACTCCAGACAGTTACTACTGGGGAAAATGGTGTGGCAGCTTATACAGTAGATATTCCAATTGCAAATGGCTACTATATCACAGAAACACAAGCACCATATGCTTACACGAGAAACCAGAGAGACACTTATAGCTTCAATTTCAATTACTTGTCAAACACAACACCTACAGCAACATTCAGCCATACTTTCAAGAATGACAGAACAACTGCAAAGATTCATATCTATAAAGTAGATAAGGAAACAGGAAAAGCAGTTCCACAGGGAGATGCGAAGTTAGAGGGTGCAGTTTACGGTCTTTATGCAAGAAATGATATTTCACATCCAGATGGAGCAACAGGTATCATTTTCAAAGCAGGAGACTTGATAGCAACACTTACAACAGACAGTAAAGGCGAAGCAGAGGTAAAGAACCTTTATCTTGGCAATTACTATGTAAAAGAGATTGAACCATCAGAAGGTTATCTGTTAGATGAAGAGGAACATGATGTTATCTGTGATTATGAGAATGATCTGGTAGCAGAGGTTTCAAGAAGTACAAAGTCAACGGAGCAGGTTATCAAACAGCCATTCCAGTTAATCAAGGTATCTGATAATGGGGATGATACAGAAGAACCACTTCTTTCAGGAGCAGGCTTTACTGCATTTCTGAAATCATCATTGAAGGTATTAGAGAATGGCAGCTATGATTATGACAATGCAACAAAAGTTCTGATTGGCTCTAATGGAGAGACAACTTTGTTTACGGACGATAAGGGACATCTTGTAACACAGCCAATTCCTTATGGAACTTATATTGTATTGGAAACAGTAACACCTCACAACATGGAAACAATCAAACCATTTGAAGTGAAGATTGTAGAGAACCATCCAACAGAGCCACAGACATGGCGTGTATTCGTGGATCGAGAATTTACAGCGAAGCTTCGTGTGGTAAAGCAGGATTCCAAAACTGGAAAGACTGTATTAGTTCCAAATGCAACATTTAAGATTTACAACATGGATAAGAAAGAATATATAGAACAGATTACAACTTATCCTACCAAAGTAAAACACACCACATTTTCAACAGATGAAGATGGAGATTTGATTCTTCCTGAGAGTTTGAAGTTAGGCAACTATCGTATTGAAGAAATTGCTGCACCTTTTGGTTATGTGATTAACGAAACTTATATCAAAGTAGTGGTGGATTCTGATACAGCATATGAAGTAGATAGTGACACTTATGAAGCAATCATTGATGCAGTGTATGAAGATGCACCAGCACTTGGAGAATTGACAGTAGAGAAAAAGGGTGATGTTCTTACTTCTTATGAAGGTGGACTATTTGCGTCTGAAAATGAGAAAGCCTTTATCTACAAAGAAAGTTCTCTTGCAGGAGCTAAGTTTGAAGTATATGCGGCGGAAGACATTTACACCAATGATTATCAGTTAGATGAGAATGGTGTAAGAACCAAGTATTATACAAATGGCGAGTTGGTAGCAACACTTGTTACAGGTGAGGATGGCAAAGCCAAACTTGGAGATTTACCAATGGGAAGCTACAAAGTAGTAGAGGTAGAAGCACCATATGGCTATGTTTTAAACAAAGAAGCACAGGTGGTCACATTCACTTATGTGGATGATAAGACACCAGTAATTTATGAATCTGTCACATT
Source organism: uncultured Lachnospiraceae bacterium (assembly GCA_937872845.1). Taxonomy (GTDB): domain Bacteria; phylum Bacillota; class Clostridia; order Lachnospirales; family Lachnospiraceae; genus Eubacterium_Q. Next base: position 11,152 of record CALMUC010000277.1, read on the forward strand.
CACAAACGAGCGTCAGAAATTGTCATTATTTGTTGACAAGAAAGATTCTGAAACGGAAGAAGGTATTCCGGGAGCAGTATTCGGACTATATGCAGATGAAGACATTAAGAATGTGGACGGTAAAGTCATTGTAAGTGCAGGTTCTTTACTAGAAACAGTAGTATCCGATGAAAATGGTCATATTTCATTCACGAAGGATTATCTATTTGGCAAGTATTATGCAAAAGAAATGGAAACACCAGCGGGATATGTATCTTCTGAGGAAGTAGTGACTTTTGATGCACAGTACAAAGGTCAGGAAGTTAGTATTGCAGAGTATGGTTCGGTATTCTTAAATACACCAACTACTTTTGAATTTACCAAAGAGGATATCGCAAGTGGAGCAGAAATTAGCGGAGCAACCCTTACTGTTACAGATGCAAAGGGTAATGTCATTGATACTTGGACATCGAAATCAGGAGAGGCTCATGTGATTAAGAGACTTGTTGTAGGAAAAACTTATACTCTTCGTGAAGACTATGCACCTTACGGATATTTAAAGGCAGCGGAATCTACTTTTACAGTAGAAGACACAGAGAAGATTCAGTGTGTTGTTATGAAGGACGAAGTTCCAACTGGAACAATCATTCTTAACAAGGATGGAGAATTTGTAACAGATACCACTCTTGTAAAAGAACATTGGTATGATTTCGTGTTCAATTACTTTAAAAAGAGTCTTGCTGGAGTCACCTTTGAAGTATATGCAAAGGAAGATGTGGTAAGTGCCGATGGGCTTGGAACAATCAGCTACAAGAAAGATGAATTAGTGGCTACCATTGTTACCAATGAAAAGGGATATGCAACCTTAGAGAACCTTCCACTTGGTAAATACTATGTGGTAGAAACCAAGACAATTGAAGGATTTGTTTTAGATTCCACACCAAAGGATGCAGAACTTTCTTATGTGGATCAGAATACAGCTGTCGTATATGCTGGAATGTCTGTAACCAATGAAAGACAGAAGGTACAGATTACTGTTATTAAGAAAGATGCAGAAACAAAGGAAGTATTAAGCGGAGCAGCATTTGGATTGTTTGCAAAAGTTGACATTGTAAATGCGGATGGTGAAGTAATTGTAAAGGCTGACACCGAGATTGAAAGAGCAGTAACGGGAAAAGACGGTAAGGTAACATTTGTATCAGACCTTCCACTTGGAAAGTATTATGTAAAAGAAGTGGAAGCACCAAAGGGATATGTGAAATCAGACATTACCTATGATGTGAATGCCTCTTATCAGGGAGATTCTATTAAGGTATTAGAATTTGAAGCTGAATTTACAAATGAGCCAATTAAGGTATACTTCACGAAGACAGATATTACAGGAGAGCATGAATTAGAAGGAGCAGTACTTTCTATAATTGATGCAGATGGAAAAGTAGTAGAGAAATGGACTTCTGGAAAGAAAGCACATCTTATCGAAAGACTTCCTATTGGCAAGTATATCTTAAGAGAAGAAACTGCTCCATTTGGTTATGTAATCGCCAAAGATGTTGAGTTCACAGTAACGGAGACAGCAGATATTCAGAAGGTTTCTATGAAAGATGAAGCAGCTGTTGGAAAGATTATCATTGAGAAAACGAATGCGGATACTGGCAAGGCTTTAGCTGGTGCTAAGTTCGAGATTCGTGATAAGGATGGTAAAGTAATTGAAACCTTAATCACTGACAAAAACGGTCATGCAGAATCACAAGAACTTGCTATTGGCACATTTAAAGATGGCAAGTATGAAGCGGCAATCACTTATTATGTGGTTGAAGTTGAGGCTCCAAAGGGTTATATCCTTGATGAAACAGTAAAGGAAGTAACTTTTGAGTATAGAGATGGCAAGGTTGGGGTAATAGAATACAAGCTTGCTGTCAGCAACAAACCAACCGAACCGAAGTTACCACAGACAGGCGATAACTTCAATCCTTGGCTTTATGGAGGTATCGGGGCAGTTGCACTTACGCTTGGTGTAGCGGCACTCTTTTGGAAAAAGAAAGAGGATAAGGAAGAAGCGTAGAAAGAAATAGGAACTATTCACACAGGGAGTTACAGGCCATTGCTTGTAGCTCCCTATTTCAATGTCAGGAGGTTAATTATGTCAGACAACATTAGTATTTATCTTCGTAGTAATGCAGAAGGTGTAATCAGTATCAGCATTGATATTCCGATTGGCCTAGTTCAGTCAATGAAGACAAAGAGCGTGGCAGAACCAACGGAAGTATTAATGAGTCAATTAGCAGAGAATTGGATGAGTTCAGAACCATCCAACAACAATTAGGAGGATTTTATTATGATGAATTATGAGATTTTTAAAGAGGTAGTAAAAGAGAAGTTTATGGATTTTTTACCAGAACAGTACCAGAATATGAAGCTGGCAGTAAATCCCACAGAAAAGGTGAATCATACAGTAGATGGACTGACATTAATGGGAGAAGGGGTAAGAGTTTCGCCTACCATCTATATCAACAACATGTATAAGCATTACAAAGATACAGACAATCTTGAGTTGGTATTAACTGATGCAGCAGCCATGATGGAAAAAGCCATGAGAGAAGCTCCAGATAATGTCCCTTCCCTTGATATGGAAAGTGCAAAGGATAACATCGTATTCCAGCTTGTAAATACTGAGCAGAATAAAGCGCTTCTTGAAGATGCACCAAACAGAGCCTTTCAGGATTTGTCCATTATTTATCGCTGGGTAGTGAAGGTAGAAGATTCTGGCATTCAAAGTACTGTGGTTCATAATTCTCTAGCAAAGCAGCTTGGCATGAGTGAAGATGAAATGTTTAAGGCTGCGGTAGAGAATACCAGACGAATTTTCCCGCCAAGAATCAGAAACATGAATGAGGTAATTAAGGATATGTTTATGAAGGATGGAATGCCACTTGAAATTGCAGAAATGATGATTGGAGAAATTCCTCCAGAACAGTCTATGTATGTGATTTCTAATGAGCAGGGTATCAATGGAGCAATCTCCATGCTGTATGAAGATAAGCTTCATGCATTGGCAGAAGACTTAGAAACAGACCTCTATATTATGCCTTCATCTGTGCATGAAGTCATCGCAGTAAGTTCTAATATGGGTGATCCAAATGAACTTGCTCAGATGGTAGCGGAAATCAATATGGATCAGGTATCGTTAGAGGAAAGATTATCGAATCAGGTATATCACTATGATAAAGATTTGAGAAAACTTTCTCTTGCAACAGATACTCCAAATAAGCGTTTGGATGGAATTGTAGCAGAGCCTAAGTTGATTTACTCAGCAACAGAAAAGTCCAGATAAGGAGGTCATAATGGAGCAGGAGATGACAATGCAGGAACTGATTGCTCTGATGAATGACACGGATGGAGAACTTTTAATCCATGTTGAGTTCGGAGAGGAGGCTGATGCGGATGGGGAAGAAACCAGAAGTACAGAATGAATTTGGACTTGATGTGGTATCAGTAAGATTAGTAAAGGATGCGCCTATTTTCTCGGAGCATCCTTTTACTTCTCCAACAGAGGCAGTTGCAGTTCTAGGGGAATTAATGTCGGAATTTGACCGAGAGGTGGTATGCGTAATTAACCTTCGTTCAGACCTAAAACCAATCAATGTACACTTCGCAAGTATTGGAGCATTGAATGAAGCAATGGCACATCCGAGAGAGCTGCTAAAAGCAAGTATATTGTCAAATGCAGCAAGTATTATGCTGGTTCACTCGCATCCAACCGGAAACCTCACACCAAGTAAGGCGGACACTATGATGACAGACAGGATGAATTCTGTATGTGAAATGATGGGAATCCCGTTAGTGGATCATATTATTGTTGGTGGCAAGAATTGTGAGTTCTTTAGCTTTAAGGAAAAGGGAATGATTAAGAATCCCAATATTCATCTTGCAACAGACTATAAAACATTTGATATGAACTCATCATTAGTTGCGGAAAAGGAAAGAGGCAGGTGATAAGGATGGATGATAGATTTACAGAGGAAGAACTTCGAGTGGCGAAAAGTGTTGACCTTACAGCGGTTGCTTCACAGTTAGGCTATACGGTAAATCGTGTTGGAAAGTATTACACTTTGAAAGAAATGGATTCCATAAGAATCTATGATAAGAGTCACTGGTATCGCTGGTCGAGACAGTATGACAAAGGGAATAATGGTGGTTCTCAGATTGATTTCTTACGAGTGTTCTGTGGTATGGATGTTAAAGAAGCAGTCTTTTGGTTATTGGATTTTGCAGGGTATAGAAGAATACCAAATGCTATTGAAAAACCAAAACTAAAATATCAGGTGCCCACTCAAAAAACAGAAGAGAGAAAGCCATTTGTTTTGCCTGAACCATCTGCTGATAATTCATACCTGTATGATTACTTGAATCGGGATCGCGCTATTGGTAAGGCAGTTATAGACTATTTTGTAAGTCAGGGGCTGATATACGAAAGTAGGCATCATCATAATGTAGTATTTCGAGGAAATGATAAAGAAGGAGTCACTAGATTTGCCAGTATGAGAGGTGTTTTTGACAAAGAAGGAAAACCATTTAAGTGTGACGTTGCAGGCAATGATAAACGATATGGTTTCAATGTTTCTAACGAGGACAGTACGCAGCTGATTGTTTTTGAAGCTGCAATAGACCTTATGAGCTATGTTGATATGTTTGGTGATTACGAGAGTAATAAACTAGCACTTGGAATGCTGTCTGATGCACCTCTAGAAATATTTTTGGAAGAACATCCAAAGGTAAGTTCTATCAGATTTTGCTTAGATGCAGATGTGCCAGGGCGAAAGGCAAGCGACGAATTAACAGTCAAATACTACGGTTTAGGGTATGATGTGGAAGATTGTCCTCCGCCAAAAGGCTTTAAAGACTATAATGAATGGCTTGTTGCATCAAAGGTGAAAGTGAACTCAAAAAGTACGACCATTTCTGGTAGGTGAACTTAAAAAGTAAGACCACTATACCAAAAAGAACTTAAAATATGCGACCACTTTAAGAAGGCTTGATATAAATATCTTTTTATTTTTAGAAAGTGAACTTAAAAAGTGAGACCATTTTGGGCAGGTGAACTTAAAAAGTAAGACCACAAGCGCAAAATGAACTTGAAAAGTGAGACCATGTGGCAATATAAAGGGGTTTTAGGGGAATTTGTCCCCTGACTAGGAAGCAGAATGGATGGATATCCAATCTGCGTATCTAGCCATGCTCAGGGTATTAACACTGGGCAAGAGAGCCATGATAATTTAGATCGGAAGAGCG